>JAXDHL010000101.1:0-5194 GCA_034664525.1 Solirubrobacteraceae bacterium | reverse complement strand
GCGCGACACCGCAAGGTGCTCGCGCCGCCCCGGCTCCGACGGACGGGTCAGCCGATCTTCACGGCGTCGACGCTGACGCCGTTGATCGAGTAGTCCTCGCCGCTCTTGGTGCAGGAGTTCGCGAGCGAGGCGGTCAGGGTGTGCGACGTGCCGCCGTTCGGCTCGGCGAGCGTGCCGACGACGAGCGGGATGGTGAGGGTGGTCGAGGCCGGAACCGTCGGCGCGGCCGCGAAGGTCAGCGGCGTGCCGTCGACCGAGATGACGAGCGAGTTGCCGAACGATCCGGTGCACGACGCGGGCGTGTGCAGCGTCACGCTGCCGGCGACGAAGTCGAGCTCTCCCGCCGCCTGCGTCCACGTGCCGCCGCTGACCGGAACGCTCGTGGAGGCGCCATGCGGGGCGGAGACGGAGCCGCCGGCCAGGCGGGCCCGCGCGCCGATGCTGGCGCTGCCGTCGCGGCCTGCCGGGCCGGTCGGTCCGGCGGCGCCCGTCGGGCCCTTGAGGCCGTCGAGACCGCTCGTGCCGGTGTCGCCCTGGAGACCCTGGAGGATCGTGCCGGACTTGAAGTCGGAGCTGCGGAGCGAGTGGTTGGCCACATTCGCCGTGCCGACGCTGTTGGCCGCGAGCTTCGCGTGCGTCACCGCGCTCTTGGCGATGGCAGCGGAGCCGACGCTCCCCGGGGCAAGGCGCACCGCCGCGTAGGACGAGCCTCCGAGTGCGACGAACAGCGCCACGTAGCCCACGGCGTTGGCGCGGAGATGGGCGAAGATGGAATGCGGCATGCGTACCTCGGCGGTTCGGAGACGGGTTGCGCCATAGCCTGCCCCGGCGGCCGGTGACCGAGGGCTGGCCCGAGAGCGAGGCCTGACGGTTCGCTGGTCCAGTTGGTCCGGCGCCCGGTGGCGGTCAACGTGGCCGCGTGCCCCATGCGCTCCATACTCCGCAGGCCCGTGCCGGCGTCCGCGGTCGCGGTCGCTTCGCCGTCGCCGATTCCGCGCCCTCACGCTCCGGGGAGACGCTCGAGCGCCGGACGAAGATCGTCGCCACCCTCGGGCCGGCGACCGAGGCGCCGGGCGTGCTCGACGCACTCGTCGATGCCGGCCTCGACTGCGCGCGGCTGAACTGCTCGCACGGCACCGCAGCGGACCTGCTGCGGCGAGCCGGCGACGTGCGGGCCGCGGCGGCGCGCGCGGGCCGGCCGCTCGGGCTGCTGTTCGACCTGCAGGGACCCAAGCTGCGGCTCGCCGCCGACACGGTCGAGCGCCGGGTGCTTCCGGGCGAGCGGATCGTCCTCACCGGCGGGGAGCCGTCGAGCGCCCCGGATCGCGCCGTCGTGGACTTCCGCGGGTTCGCGCGCCTGGTCAGCGAGCGCTCGGAGATCGTCATCGGCGACGGTGTGCCGCGGCTGGCGGTCGAGCGCACCGACGGTGGCGAGGTGTTCGCACGCGTGCTGTCCGAGGGCCGGCTGGCGCCGAGCAAGGGCGTCAACGTCACCTACGCGCGGCCCGAGCTGCCGGCGATCACCGACAAGGACGTCGCCGACATCGAGCTGGCCGCGCAGGCGGGCGCCGATTTCGTCGCCCTGTCGTTCGTGCGCGACGGCGCCGACATCGACGACCTGCGCGGCCGCCTGCTCGCGCACGACCTGCGAGCCCACGTCATCGCCAAGATCGAGACCGTCGAGGCCTACGACAACCTCGACGAGATCCTGGCCGCTGCCGACGGCGTGATGATCGCCCGCGGGGACTACGGGGTGACGGCCGGCCTCGCCCGCGTGCCGCTGATGCAGCGCGACACGATCCGGCGCGCCATCCGGGCCGGCAAGCTCGTGATCACCGCCACGCAGATGCTCGAGTCGATGATCGGCGCCCCGGAGCCGACGCGCGCCGAGGTCGCCGACGTGGCGAACGCGGTGCTCGACGGCACGTCGGCCGTCATGCTGTCCGCGGAGACGAGCGTCGGGGCGTTCCCGGTCCCCGCGGTGCGGGCGATGTCGGTCATCGCCGCGACCGCCGAGGACTCCCCGGAGGTGCGCGACCGCACGCGCCGGCGCGAGGTCGGCGCCGACAGCGCGGAGGCCGCGGTCATGCACGCCGCCGCCCAGCTCGCGGACGAGCTCGACGCCGCGGCGATCATCGTGCCGACCGCCACGGGGGGCTCCGCTCGCGCGTGTTCCCGGTACCGGCCGCGCCAGCCGATCATCGCGCTCGCGGACGAGGCGACGGTCGCGGAGCAGCTGACGCTCGAGTGGGGCGTCTACCCGATCGTCGCGGACGTCGCCGCCTCGCTCGACGAGCTCGTCGACGCGGCACTCCACCTGGCGGGCGACTTCGCCGGCCTGCGCAGCGGCGACCGCGTCGTCCTCACCACCGGGCAGCAGCCGGGCGCGCCCGGCGCCACCAACATGATCATCGTGCGCGAGCTTCCCTGAGGCCCGTGCAGCGGACGCTCACCGCCGCCGCCGGCTGGCACGTCGAGTGCTGGGAGCAGGCGTCCGGCAGCGCCGCGTCGCAGGACGCGCAGCTCGTCTGGCCGGATCCGCGCGGGCAGCGCCTGCGGGTCGCCGTGCTCGACGGGGTGACCCCCAGCGGCGGCTGTCGCACCGTGGCGGGCGTCGACGGCGCCATGTACGCGGCGGCGGTGGCCCGGCTGGCGCTGCAGCACGCCGAGCGCCCGCTGGACGCCTGCGTGCTGGCGGCGAACCGGCACCTGCACGACCGCACGCTCGCGCGCTCGCGCGACCAGACCCAGGCCTGCATCACCGCGGCCGACGTGTTCCCGGACGGCCGCGTCGAGCTGGTCCGCGCCGGCGACTGCGACGCCTGGGCGCGGACCGCCGCCGGCTGGGCGCCGCTCGGCCGCGGGAGCGCGCTGACCGCGCCGGCGGCGACGGCCTGGGAGGCCTGGCAGCGGCGCAACGCGGGCGTCAGCCGGGAGGAGCGCCACGACGCCGAGGACGCGCTGCTCGGCCGTCCCGAGGCGTGGACGTCGACAGCGGTCGGCCGCTTCGCCCGTCCGGTCGTGCGGCGCTTCCAACTCGCCGGCGTCCTCGAGCTGGTCCTCGCCAGCGACGGTGCGCGCCTGTCCGAGCCGGCGCTCGACGACCTGCCCGCCTGGCTCGACGGCCTCCGCGCCTGGGAGCGCCGGTCGTCCCTGCCCGGCCGCAAGCGCCACGACGACGTGACCGTGATCCGGCTCGCCCGCGGGCGGATGGCCCACGCGCTGGCCGCGTGAGCCGGGCCCGCAGACGACGACCGCGATCAGAGCCGGCGGAACCGCCAGGTGGCGAGCGTCGCCGCCACCACCGTGATGCCGACCGACCAGGCGATCGCGTGCAGCGGCGCGTTTCCGGCCGGGACCCCGTGCGTGATCGCGCGCAGCGCATTCGTCACCTGCGTGACCGGCTGGGCGTTTGCGAACGTTTGCAGCCAGTGCGGGAACGTCGCCGTCGACGTGAAGACGGAGGACGCGAACACCAGCGGGAACGTCAGCAGGAACCCGGCCATCGCCGCGGTCTCCACGTTGCGCACGAGCAGGCCGAGCAGCGTGAACAGCCACGAGCACGCGTAGCCGAACAGCATCACGATCGCGAAGCCGCCGATGATCGGCAGCGGCGAGTTGCCGAAGCGGAAGCCCACGAGCAGGCCCAGGGCGACCATCAGCGCGACCGTGTACGCCAGGCGGATGAGGTCCGCGAGCGTGCGGGCCGCCAGGATCGCCGCGCGGTTCGTGGGCAGCGAGCGGAGGCGATCGGTGACGCCCTTGGCGAGGTCCTCGGCGACGCCGACTGCGGAGGAGGATCCGCCGAACAGCGACGTCTGCACGATGATCCCCGGCATCAGGTAGTCGACGTAGTGCCGGTAGCCCGGCACGTGGATCGAGCCCCCGAAGACGTACCGGAACAGCAGCACGAACATGATCGGCATGATCGAGGCGAGGGCGATCAGCTGCGGCGTGCGAAGCGCGATCCGCAGATTGCGGCGGGTCAGCAGCAGGGTGTCCGGGATGAACGTCCAGATCCCTTCCGACCGCGGGCGGACGATCAGGGTGCCACTCATGCTCCAGCCTCCTGGGCGACGTCTCGGTGAGCGGGACGCGGCGCTTCGGGCACCGCGCGCAGCGGCGGGACGGCGCCGCCGGTCAGCGTCAGGAACACGTCGTCGAGCGACGGCCCGCGCACGCCGAGGTCCACGATCGGGATGCCGGAGTCCTCGATGCGGCGTGCCGCCGCCAGCAATGTCGGCACGCGCTCGGTCGTCGGCAGCGTCACCCGCTGGGCCCGCAGGTCCGCGACCGGCTGCCCAGGCCCGAGGCCGCGCAGGACGCCGACCAGGCGCTCGACGTCGTGCGAGTGGGTGGCCCGCACCTCCAGCACGTCGCCGCCGATCCGCCGCTTGAGCTCGCCGGGAGTGCCGTCGGCGATCATGCGCCCGCGCTCGACCACGGCCACGCGATCGGCGAGCCGGTCGGCCTCCTCGAGGTACTGCGTCGTCAGCAGCAGCGTGGTGCCGGAACCGACCAGCTGGTCGATCAGGCCCCAGAGCTCGACGCGCGAGCGTGGGTCGAGGCCCGTGCTGGGCTCGTCGAGGATCAGGATCAGCGGCCGACCGACCAGGCTCGCGCCGAGGTCGAGGCGGCGGCGCATGCCGCCGGAGTACGTGTGCTCCAGGCGCCCGGCGGCGTCGGTGAGCCCGAGGCGTTCGAGCACCTCGTCCGCGCGCGCTCGCGCCTCGCGGCGCCGCACGCCGTAGAGGCGGCCGACCAGCTCGAGGTTCTCGCGGCCGGTCATCATCTCGTCCACGGCCGCGAACTGGCCCGCCAGACCGATCAGCGACCGCACGGTCGCCGGGTCGCGGCGGACGTCCACTCCCGCGAGCCGCACCCGGCCGGCATCCGCCGCCAGCAGCGTCGACAGGATCCGCACGAACGTGGTCTTGCCGGCGCCATTGCGGCCCAGGAGGGAGAGCACGGTGCCTTGGTCGACGTGGATGTCGACCCCGGCGAGCGCGACCGCCTTCCCGAAGGCCTTCTTGACGCCTTCGGCCTCGATCATCGGGCTGGTTCGGGTCACACGCACAACTCCTTCATCGGTAGGGCATGGACAGGCACCACAACCGCACCTTCGCCTGGGCTGGGTGCGCCGGGCACCGGTCGCGGGAACGGGGTCTGCTGACCCTCGGGCCGAAGCCGTCGG
>JAXDHL010000100.1:0-8437 GCA_034664525.1 Solirubrobacteraceae bacterium | reverse complement strand
CGTCGGGCGCAGGGCGGTCGAGCTGGAGCTGTTGCCCATGCGGCGCCCGCCCGTGTTCCCCTTCGAGGACACGCAGTTCGCGATGCTGGCCGCGACCTACGCGAAGTCGATCGGCAAGGTCGTGGCCTTCAGCCTCGCGGCGTTCCGGCAGGTGTTCGCCGCCGGACGCGACGGCGCTCGCGGCCGGCGCCGGCGTCGGGATCAGCTCGAGCGTCATCCCGTACGTGACCGACCAGCTGGCGCTGCGCGAGCTGTCCCGCGCGACCTACGCCCTGTGCACGAGCCTGCTGCCGGCGCTCGCGACCGTGATCGGCCTGGTCGTCCTCGCGCAGGTCCCGAGCCCGCGCGAGGCGGCCGGCGTCGCGCTCGTCGCCGCCGGCGTGGCGATCAGCCGTGGATCAGCCAGCCGTCGGCGGCGCGAGCCGCCTCCATCACGCCCTCCGACAGGGTCGGATGGCCGTGCACGATCCGCGCAACCTCCTGGAAGCCGCCCTCGAGCGCGCGCACGTTGACGAGCTCCTGGATCAGCTCGGTCGCCTTCGCGCCGACGATGTGGCCGCCGATCAGCTCGCCGTACTTCTTCTCGCCGACGATCTTGATGATCCCCTGCCGGTCGCCGTAGACGGTGCCGGCGCCGACCGCCCCGTACTGCACCTTGCCGACCACGACGTCGTAGCCCTGCTCGCGCGCCTGCGCCTCGGTCAGCCCGAACGAGGCGACGTTCGGCGTGCAGAACGTCGCGCGCGGGATGTCGACGTACTCGATCGGGTGCGTCTCCAGGCCGGCCGCGTGCTCGACCGCGATCACGCCCTCGTCGGACGCCTTGTGGGCGAGCGCCGGCCCCGGGACGATGTCGCCGATCGCGTAGATCCCGTCGGCCGAGGTGCGCAGGTTGCCGTCGACCTCGATCAGCCCATTCTCGGCGAGCTTCACGCCCGCGGCGTCGAGCCCGAGGCCTTCGACGTCGGGCCCGCGGCCGGCGGCGATCACGAGGTAGTCGACCTTGCCCGACTCCTCGCCGTAGGTGAACGTGACCCCGTCCTCGCCCGACTGCACGTCCTTGACCAGCGTCGACGTGAAGACCTTCATCCCCTGCTTGCCGAACGACCGGCCGGCCGCCTTGGAGATGTCGGCGTCCTCGGTCGGCAGCACGCGGTCGAGCGCCTCGAACAGCAGCACCTCGGACCCGAGCCGCACGTACGCCGACGCGATCTCGGCGCCCGACGCGCCGGCACCCACCACCGCCAGCGACCCCGGCAGCTCCTCGAAGGCCCACGCCTCCTCGGTGCCGATCACGCGCCCACCGAACGACGCACCGGGGATCGGCCGCGGGATCGAGCCGGTCGCGATCACGACGCACTTGGTCGCCTCGAGCTCGCGGTCGCCGACCTTGACGGCCTTGCCGCCGGTCAGCTCGCCGAAGCCCTCCACGTACTCGATCCCGTTCTTCTTGAACAGGCCGGCGACGCCGCCGGTCAGCGTCTTGACGACCTTCTTGCGGCGGTCGCTCACGCGCGAGAAGTCGACCGTTCGCGACGCCACGTCGATGCCGAAGTCCGCCGCCTCGTCGACCTCCGACAGGATGTCCGCCACGCGCAGCACGGCCTTCGCCGGGATGCACGCGTAGTTCAGGCAGCGACCGCCGACCGTGTCCTTCTCGATCACGGCGGTCTTCATGCCGAGCTGGGCGGCCCGTATCGCGGTCACGTAGCCACCGGGACCCGACCCGATGACGATGCAGTCGAAGCTCTCAGCCATAAGGGCCGTGACAATACGTGGGCGGTCCGCTCACGCGCCCGGCCGTCGCGGCATCTGGATCCGCGCCATCGCGCGGACGAGAAACCAGAACAGCGTTCCGGCGGCGACCAGCAGCACGAGCCCGACGATCGCGCCGAGCACGTTGCTGGCGAGCGCGATCATGCCGGCGCCGATCACGCAGGTGAGCGCGAGCAGGATCTGGAACCCGAGCACGGCCCAGTAGCGCGACCGCCAGAGCCCGAACGCCGCGACCGCCAGCACCAGGCACTGGATGATCGTGAAGCGCGTCTGCGCGGCGGTCGGGTCACGGGCGATCACCGACGCCAGCAGGTTGGCGGGGACCGCCACAGTCGCGACGATCGCGGCGGCGGTCACGGCGCGGGGGCGCTCGCCCTCGGCGAGTGGGCGCAGCTCGGCGCGCGCGGCGTCCTCGGCGGCCTGGCCGCGCAGGCGCTTCGGCCGCGTCGCCTCGGCAGCCGGGATCTCGCGCGGCGTGAACAGCGCGTCGCCAGTGACGATCCGGCGGCGCTTGCGGCTACGCGAGCCCATGGACCAGCTCCGCGGCCGCAGCCTCGGGATCGGCTGCATCGGTGATCGCGCGCACGACGACCGCCCGCGACGCGCCCGCGGCGACCACGCCGGGCAGCGTGCCGGCGTCGATGCCGCCGATCGCGAACCACGGCCGGTCGACGTGGCCGGCCGCCCAGCGCACGTAGGACAGACCCGTCGCCGGGCGCCCGGGCTTGGTCGGTGTCGGGTGGACCGGGCCGACCGAGAGGTAGTCGACGTCGGCGTCCGCGAGCGCGGCGGCGCCCTGGTCGGGACCGTGCGTCGAGAGCCCGACGATCGCGTCCGCCCCGACGAGCTCGCGGGCCCGCGCGGGGGCCAGGTCGTCCTGGCCGACGTGCACGCCGTCGGCACCGACCTCGACCGCCAGGTCCGGGCGGTCGTTGAGCACGAACAGCGCGCCGGCCTCGTCGGCGGCGCGCCGGAACGCCGCGGCGGCGCGGCGGATGCCGTCGTCGTCGAGCGCCGCGTCGCGCAGCTGGATCACGTCGACGCCGCCGCGCAGCGCCGCCCGCAGCAAGGCGGGTTCGCAGGCCGGCGTGCAGAGGTACAGACGGGCGCCCGCAAGGCGCTCCCGGGGCGTGCTCACGGACCCAGTGTCGCAGCCCGCGATCCCTACCCTGCAGGCCATGGCAGACGTCCTCGTCGTCGGCGGCGGCATCATCGGCTTGGCGGTGGCGCAGGCCGCGCTCCGGCGCGGCGCGGACACGGTCGTGCTGGACACCGGCGAGCCGGGTGCCTGGCACGTCGCGGCCGGGATGCTGGCACCGGCCACGGAGGCCGACCACGGCGACCACGCGATCGTCCGGCTCGGCCTCGAGTCGCTGGACCGCTACCCGGCGTTCGCCGCTGCGCTCGGCGTCGAGCTGCACGAGGCCGGCACGCTGGTGGTCGCCCGCGACCGCGATGAGGCCGAGGTGCTGGACCGCATCCATGCCTACCGCGGCACGCTCGGGCTGGACGGCGAGCGGCTGCGCCCGACCGAGGCGCGCCGGCGCGAGCCCGCGCTCGCGCCGACGGTCCGCCTGGCGCTCGACGTCCCCGGCGACCACAGCGTCGACCCGCGCGCGCTGGTCGAGGCGCTGCGCCGCGAGGTGCCGCGCACCCGTGGCCGCGCCGCCGCGCTGCTCACCGCCGGCGACCGCGCGACCGGCGTGCGCCTCGACGACGGCACCGAGCTGCACGCCGACCGGGTCGTGCTGGCCACCGGCGCGGCGAGCATCGACGTGCCCGAGGCGGCGCGCGTGCCGGTGCGCCCGGTCAAGGGCCAGGTCCTGCGCCTGCGCGACGCCGCCGGCCCGGGGCTGGTGACGCGCTGCATCCGCACGCTCGACGCCTACCTCGTCCCCCGCGCCGACGGCCGCTACGTCCTCGGCGCCACGATGGAGGAGCGCGGCTGGGACGCAACGGTGACCGCCGGTGGCGTGTTCGAGCTGCTGCGCGATCTGTCCGAGGTCGTCCCCGGTCTGCTCGAGCTCGAGCTGGAGGAGGCGCTGACCGGCTTCCGCCCCGGCATGCCCGACAACGTCCCGGCGATCGGCCCGGGCGCGCTCGAGGGCCTGCTCTGGGCGACGGGCCACTGGCGCAACGGCGTGCTGCTGGCGCCCGTCACCGCCGAGCTCGTCGCCGGCGTGCTGGCCGGCGAGCCGCTCCCGGACTGGGCCGCGGTGGCCGACCCGCGTCGTTTCGCGGAGGTGCCGGCCGGATGAACCTGACGGTCAACGGCCGCCCGACCGAGCTCCCGCCCGGGGCGACGGTCGGCGTCCTGGTGGAGAAGCTCGCGCTGCCGGCCGCGGGCCGTGGCGTCGCCGTCGCGGTCGACCGCGAGGTCGTCCCGCGCGGCGCATGGCATTCGACGGCGCTCGCGGAGGGCGCGAAGGTGGAGGTGGTGCATGCCGTCCAAGGCGGCTGACCCGCTGATGATCGGCGACCGGATCTTCCAGTCGCGGCTCATCCTGGGCACGGGCGGCTTCCGCTCGCTGGAGGCGATGGCGGCGGCGATCGAGGCGAGCGCGACCGAGATGGTCACGGTCGCCCTGCGGCGCGTGGACCCCGCCGCGCAGGGCTCGATCGTCGACGTGCTCGACCGCGCCGGCGTGACCCTGCTCCCGAACACGGCCGGCTGTTACACGGCCCGCGACGCCGTGCTCACCGCCAGGCTGGCCCGCGAGGCGTTCGGCACCGACTGGGTCAAGCTCGAGGTGATCGGCGACGACCGCACGCTGCTGCCGGACGCGCCGGCGCTGCTCGAGGCCGCCGAGGAGCTGGTCGACGAGGGCTTCACCGTGCTGCCCTACACCAACGACGACCCGATGCTCGCCCGCCGCCTCGAGGACGTGGGTTGCGCGGCGGTGATGCCGCTCGGCTCTCCGATCGGCTCCGGGATGGGACTGCTCAATCCGTACAACCTGCGCCTGATCGCCGAGCACGCCGGCGTGCCGGTGATCCTCGACGCGGGCGTCGGCACGGCCTCCGACGCGGCGCTGGCGCTCGAGCTGGGCTGCGACGCCGTCCTGTGCGCGAGCGCCGTCTCGCGCGCCGAGGACCCGGTCGCCATGGCCCACGCGATCCGGCTCGGCGTCGAGGCCGGCCGCCTCGCCCACCGCGCCGGGCGCATCCCGCGCCGGCTCTACGCCGAGGCCTCGACGCCCGAGAGCGGCGTCCCCGAGTTCGGCTGACGCAGCGCCCGGATCGGCGGCGTGAACGCGACGGTGAGCGTCACGACCGTCGCGATCGCCGCGCCGGCGGCCAGGGTCTCGGGCGCGCCGATCTGAGCGGCGATCGGGCCGGCGAGGATGAGCCCGATCGGCGCCAGCCCCATCGAGCCCATCCAGTCGAACGACGACACGCGGGACAGCGCCTCGGGCGGCACGCCGGTGGCCAGCGTGGTCTCCCACCACACCATGAACAGCGAGATGCCGATGCCCGAGGCGAGCGCGAACGGGATCAGCGCCGGCAGCGGGATCTCGGCCGCGAACGCAACGAAGTTGAGCGACCACGGCACGCACGCGAGCGTGCCGGCGAACAGCGGCCGGGCCGGTCGCCAGCGCAGCGCGAGCGCCGACCCGAAGATCGATCCGACGCCGAACAGCGCGCTCACGACCCCGAACACCACCGGCTGCCCGTAGCCGTCGCCGGCGATCGCCGGGCCGAGCGCCTGGAACGGGGAGAACGCGATCATCAGCGCCAGCGACGCGCTCATGATCGTCAGGCCGACCCACGGCCGCGACCGCACCTCGCGCCAGCCCTCCGCGAGCTCGGCCAGCACCGGCCGGCGCTCGCGCCGGTGGCTGCCGCGCTCGCGCGGGTGCACGCGCAGCAGCAGCGCCGCCGAGGCGAAGAACGTCACCGCGTCGATCACGAACGCCGACCCCGCCCCGATCGTGACCACCAGCAGCGCGGCCAGCGCCGGCCCGGTGAACGACGCCACGTTGTGGGACAGGAAGTTGACCGCGTTGGCCTCCTGCAGCATGTCGTCCGGCACGGTCTGGGGGACGAGCCCCGTGTAGGCCGGGCGGAAGAACGCGTGCGCGGCGCCGTAGAGCGCCTCGATCACCACGATCTGCCAGACCTCGGCGCTGCCGGCCAGGATCAGCCCGGCGAGCACGGCGTGCAGCACGCCGCGCGCGAGGTCGGTCACCACCATGACCCGGTGACGCCGCAGCCGGTCCGCCCACACCCCGCCGAACAGCAGCAGCGCGACGAACGGGATCGTCTGGGCGGCCAGCACGATGCCGACGTCGGTCGGCGTCCCGATCCGGTTGACGTAGAGCGCCAGCGCGACCACCACGAGCCGGTCGGCCACGACCGAACCGACCTGCGAGAGCCAGAGCAGGCGGAACTCCCGGTAGGCCAAGACACGGCGCATGCCGCCATCATGCTGGAGCGTGAGCACCGTCGACGACGTCTTCGACGCCTGGGAACGGGCGTGGTCAGGCCGTGACCCTGCGGGGTTCGAGCCCGTCTGCGACCCGACCGACGTGCACTACGAGGACCCGCTCACGCCGGAGCCGCTCGAGTCCGCCGAGGCGATCGCGCGCCACGCCGGCCGGCTGTGGGCGGGCTTCCCGGACGCGCGCGTGCAGCAGACGGGCCCACGGCTGTTCGACGGCGAGCGCGCGGCCGCGCCGATGAAGCTGCTCGCCACCCACACGCAGGAGCTCGAGGGCCTGACCCCGACCCATCGCTTCATCATCGTCCACGGGGTCGCCTACGCCCAGCTGCGCGAGAACCGGATCCACCGCATCCGCGTCTTCTTCGACCTCTACGACGCGGCGGTGCAGCTCGGGGTGCTGCCCAAGCCCGGCACGCTCGGCGAGCGCGCGCTGCTGATGCTGCGCGGCTTCGGGCTGCGACAGAGATAGGCTGCCGCGCTTGCCGCGCCACTTCCTCACCGGGTCCGAGCTGACGCCGGACGAGCTCGACCGGCTGCTGGTCCGGGCCGCCGAGCTCAAGCGCGAGCCGCTCGCCTCGCGCGCGCTCGAGGGCCGCTCGGTCGGGCTGATCTTCGAGCAGCCGTCGACCCGCACGCGCGTGAGCTTCGAGGCCGGCATCTTCGAGCTCGGCGGCCAGGCGCTCGTGCTGCGCCCGGACGAGATGCAGATCACCCGCGGCGAGTCGATGGGCGACGTCGCCCGCGTGCTCTCCCGCCACGTCGCCGCGATCGGCCTGCGCACGGGCGACGAGCAGCACCTGGCCGAGCTGGCCGAGTCCGCCACCGTGCCGGTGATCAACATGCTCAGCCCCCTGCATCACCCCTGCCAGGCGCTCGCCGACCTGCTGACCCTGCGCGAGGCGGTCGGGGACGACCTGCGCGGCAAGCGGCTCGCCTACGTCGGCGACGGCAACAACGTCGCCCGCTCGCTGGCGATCGTCGGCGGGCTGGCCGGGCTCGAGGTCGCCGTCGCCGCGCCCGCGCGCTTCCAGCTGGAGGAGGGGCTCGGCGCGCAGCTGCTGTCCGAGCCGGCCGCGGCCGCGGCCGGGGCGGTGGCCGTCTATACGGACGTCTGGGTGAGCATGTCCGATGACGAGGAGACCGCCGCCGCGCGCCGCCGCGAGCTCGCGCCCTACCGCCTCGACGACGGCCTGCTCGACCGTGCGCAGACCGGCGCCTTCGCGCTGCACTGCTTACCCGCCCACCCTGGGGAAGAGGTCACCGCCGAGGTGCTCTACGGCGACCGCGAACGCATCTGGGACCAGGCCGAGAACCGGCGCCACGCGCAGAAGGCGCTGCTCGAGCTGCTGGTCGGCTCCGGCGACTGAGCCTGGCGTGGAGGGGGTAGTGTGGCACCCGCCATGCCGCAGCCGAAGAAGCCCGCGGCGTCCCGAGGGGGGACCCGGAAGAACTCGTCCAGCCGTTCCGGCGGCGGGACCGCGACGGCGGCCAAACCGCCGGCACCGGCCACCACGTCGGCGGACAACGGCAACCGCGATCAGCTGCAGAAGCTGCTGGCCCCGTTCGACGCCGTCCTGCTGACGCGCGATCGCCTGCAGGAGGTCGTCGACGACGCCGTCCAGCGGGGTCGCATGACGCGCTCGGACGCGGCCGAGCTGGTCACCGAGATCCTGTCGCGCGGCAAGCGCACCACCGAGGACCTGATCGCCGACTTCGACCAGCTGCTCGGCGGCCCCGCCGACCGCGTCCGTCGCGAGGTCGACCGCGCGCGCCGCGCCACCGGCCTCGGTCCGTCGTTCCCGATCTCGGGCTACGAGGGACTGACCGCCGCGCAGGTGCAGGCGCGCCTGGACGACCTGTCGCCGGCGGAGCTGCGCAAGGTGCGCGACTACGAGCGCCGCAACGCGAACCGCAAGACCGTCCTCTCGACGATCGAGACCAAGCTCGGCGCCTAGCCTGTCGGGGGCATGTCCGCTCCCTCCTCATCCGCGCGCCCCCGCCCGGGAACCGACCTCGAGCTCGTGGTCGATCGCCTGGCCTACGGCGGCAAGGGCGTCGCGCGCCTCGACGGCTACGTGGTCTTCGTCGCCGGCGGCCTGCCCGGCGACCGCGTGCTCGCCCGGGTGGAGAAGAGCAAGCGCGCGTACGCCGAGGCGCGCACGCTCGAGGTCATCGAGCCGAGCCCGGAGCGCCTGGAACCCGTCGCCGATCATCCCG
>JAXDHL010000099.1:0-5061 GCA_034664525.1 Solirubrobacteraceae bacterium | reverse complement strand
AATGCTTCACGGCGTTGGTCAGGTAGACCTCGTCGCGGGCGAGGCCGGCCGCCTCCAGGGCGCGGTCGAGCTCCCGCCCCGCGGGGCCGACGAAGGGGCGGCCCTCACGATCCTCGCGGTCGCCCGGCGCCTCGCCGACCAGCATCAGGCGTGCGCGGGGCTGGCCCTCGCCGAACACGGTCTGGGTCGCCGGCCCGTGCAGCGGGCATCCCTCGCAGCGCGCGGCGGCGGCGCGCAGCGCGTCGATGTCGGCGTCGGCCGGGATGAACCTGGACGCATCCACCGGACCTTCCACTGCCCGTCCACGCCGGACCGCAGTCCAGCTCGTGGGTTGGCGCCGGCCGGCAGACGGCCTAATAGAGCACGAAACGCCGGGGACTGCACGAGTCATGACCGAACAGACAACCCGCAGTGCCGCAAGCCCCGACGGGGCGCGGACGATCGAGACCGACATTCCCGCGCGGCTGGACCGGCTGCCGTGGTCACGGTTCCACTGGCGCATCATCATCGGCCTCGGCACCGTCTGGATCCTCGACGGGCTCGAGGTGACGATCGTCGGAGCCATCGCGCCACGCATCACCGAGCGGGGCAGCGGGATCGCGCTCAGCAGCGCGGACATCGGGACGGCGGGCGCCTGCTATGTCGCCGGCGCCTGCATCGGCGCCCTCGTGTTCGGCCAGCTCACCGACCGCCACGGCCGCAAGAAGCTGTTCCTCGTCACCCTGGGCCTGTACATCCTCGCGACGGTGGCGACCGCGTTCGCGTTCGCTCCCTGGTACCTGTTCCTGTGCCGCGCGCTGACGGGCATGGGGATCGGCGGCGAGTACGCCGCGATCAACTCTGCGATCGACGAGCTCATCCCCGCCCGCAACCGCGGCCAGGTGGACCTCTCGATCAACGGCAGCTTCTGGGTCGGCTCGGCCATCGGTGGGCTCACGGCGCTGCTCCTGCTCGACCCGGCGATCTTCGCCAAGGACGTCGGCTGGCGCCTGGCCTTCGGCATCGGGGCCCTGCTGGGCGTCGGGATCCTGCTCGTCCGCCGCCATGTCCCCGAGAGTCCGCGCTGGCTGTTCATCCACGGTCGGGAGCACGAGGCCGAGCGAATAGTCCGGGGGATCGAGACCCAGGTGGAGGCGGAGACGGGCGGGCCGCTTCCGCAGCCGCAGCGCCGCATCACCGTCCACCAGCGCGAGGCGATCCCGTTCCGCGAGATCGCGCGCTACACGATGCAGCGCTATCCGAAGCGCGCGCTCCTCGGCCTCTCGCTGTTCATCGGACAGGCGTTCCTCTACAACGCCGTGACGTTCGACCTCGGCACGATCCTGAACGGGTTCTTCGGCGTCGGCTCGGCGTCCGTCCCGTATTTCATGGTGCTGTTCGCGGTGAGCAACTTCCTCGGACCGCTGCTGCTCGGCCGGCTGTTCGACACCGTCGGCCGGATCCCGATGATCTCGGGGACCTACCTCGGGTCGGCGCTGGTCGTGGTCGTGCTGGCGTTGCTGCTGCGCGACGGCAGCCTGACGAGATGGTCCTTCATGGCGCTCGTCATGGCGGCGTTCTTCCTCGCATCGGCCGGTGCCAGCTCGGCATACCTGACCGTCTCAGAGGTGTTCCCGATGGAGACGCGGGCGCTCGCGATCGCGCTGTTCTACGCGATCGGCACCGCGATCGGCGGCATCACCGGCCCGTACCTGTTCGGCCAGTTCATCCACAGCGGCAACCCGGACCAGGTGGCCACCGGCTTCCTGATCGGCGCGGCGGCGATGGCGCTCGGTGGCATCGCCGAGCTGCGCTTCGGGGTCCGCGCGGAGCAGCGCTCGCTGGAGGACATCGCGACCCCGCTGACCGTTGCGGAGGCCGAGGGCGAGCCGCCGCGCGGCCCCGTCGCACCGCCGTCGCCGGAGGAGCGCGAGCGCTCCGAACGCCTCAGCCGCCGCGTCGCCGAACGGCACGAGCGCGACACGGCCGGCGTGCGGCGCCTGCGCCCCGGACCGGGCTCGTCGTTCTACTCGCCCGGCATGATCGGAACCGCCGGGACCAGCGGGCGCAATGCCGCGGTGGCCGACATCGAACTCGATCGGGAGATCGAAGCGCTCGCCCGAGCGATCGAGCAGCTCGGGGCGACCGACCGCGCAGAGCTGGCCGGCGACGTGGGGGCGGCGGGATGGGGCCCGGGACGCTTCCCGGCGGCATTGCGGGCGGCTGTGGACGAGGGGCGCGTGACGCGCCGGGGACGCCACGCCTACGCGCCACCAGCCGGCCGCCGCCGGCCGGCATAGGAGGCCCGCGTGCCCGACGAGGTCGTCAGCGTGCTCGACGGGAACACGTTCGTCACCTCGGACCGCCGCGGCGACATCCGCGCGTCGGCGCGCCTTCCACCGCACGGCTTCTTCTCCGAGGACACGCGGTTCGTGTCGCGCTGGGAGCTGGCCGTCGCCGGCCGGCGAACCGAGCTCCTGTCGACGACGAGCGTCCACTACTTCGTGGCGCAGTTCTTCCTGGTTCCGCCCACCACCGCGTTCCATACGGCATCGCCGCTGTCGATCGTGCGCCAGCGCGTGATCAAGGACGTGTGGCTCGAGGAACTGGTGCTCGGCAATCACCTCGAGGAGCCGCTCGACGTCGGCATCGACCTCGCGGTCGCCGCCGACTTCGCGGACGTCTTCGAGGTCAAGGACGCCGCGATCCGCCAGCGGCGCGTGGAGTCGATCGTCGACGAGAACGAGCTCGTGCTGCGCTACCGCAACGGGACGTACCTGCGCGAGACCCGGATCACGGTGAGCGAGTCCGCGACGATCGAGCCTGACGCGATCCGGCTGCGGCTCACGCTCGCGCCGCGCGAGGAGCGGACCGTGACGTTCGTGGTCACCCCGTACGGCGAGCAGCCGGACCGGCCGGCGGTCCTGCGGCGCGCCGCAGGGTCCTTCGACGAGGTCGACGCCCGCCGCCGGGCCGAGCTCGACGCGTGGCTCGCGCTGGCGCCCGAGCTCGAGACCGACGGCGACGCGCTGCAGCACGTCTATGACCAGAGCCTCGTCGACATCGCCGCGCTGCGCTTCTATCCGCACATAGCCGAGCAGGACGTGAGCCTGCCGGCGGCGGGCCTGCCGTGGTTCATGACGCTGTTCGGCCGCGACAGCATCATCACGAGCTACCAGGCGCTCCCCTACCTGCCGGAGCTTGCGCGCACGACGCTGCGCGCCCTCGCCGCCCGTCAGGGGGTCCGCGTCGACGACTACCGCGACCAGGAGCCCGGCAAGATCCTGCACGAGATCCGCTTCGGCGAGCTGACGGCGACCGGCGAGATGCCCCACTCGCCGTACTACGGCACCGCCGACGCCACGCAGCTGTATGTCGTGCTCCTGGACGAGTACCGGCGCTGGAGCGGCGACGACGACCTGGTCCGCGAGCTGGAGCCGAACGCGCGCGCTGCGCTGGAGTGGATCGACCGCTACGGCGACCTGGACGGCGACGGCTACGTCGAGTACCAGACCCGCAACCCCGAGACGGGGCTGGTCAACCAGTGCTGGAAGGACTCCTGGAACTCGATGCTGTACGCCGACGGGCGCGTCGCGGACGGCCCGATCGCGACCTGCGAGATCCAGGGCTACGTCTACGACGCCAAGCTCCGCGCCGCCCGGCTCGCCGGCGAGGTCTGGGAGGACGACGCGCTCGCCGAGCGCCTGACCGCCGAGGCCGGCGACCTGCGGCGGCGCTTCCACGAGGACTTCTGGATCCCGGATCGCGCGTTCTTCGCGCTCGCCCTCGACGGCGAGAAGCGCCAGGTCGACAGCCTCACGTCGAACATCGGGCACCTGTTGTGGAGCGGGATCCTCGACGACGAGTACGCCGCGGCGGTCGTCCGGCACCTGATGGGCGACGCGCTGTACTCGGGATGGGGCGTGCGGACCATGGCCGTCGGCGATGCCGGGTACAACCCGATCGAGTACCACAACGGCACGGTCTGGCCACACGACAACTCGCTCATCGCGGCCGGGTTGCGCCGGTACGGATACGACGACGAGGCCGCGCGGATCGCCTCCGCGCTCGTGCGCTCGTCGCCGTACTTCGGCTACCGGATGCCGGAGGTCTTCGCCGGATGCGCGGCGGCCCGGACGCATGGTCCGGTCGCATATCCGACCGCATCGAGTCCGCAGGCGTGGGCCGCTGCCGCGCCGTTGCTGGCGCTGACCTCCGTGCTCGGCCTGTCCCCCGGGATCGAAGGCCCCGAGTGCGCCCCGCACCTCCCGCCCGACTTCGGCACCGTCGCCCTCCGCGGTGTACGCGGCCGCTGGGGTCGCGCGGACGTGGCGGCGGCGGCGCGGGACGCCGACGGTCAGCGGGCGATCCCGCGTGCCGCCAGGACCCTCTGGATGACCGCGACGTAGTCCAGCAGCGTGCGGGCGTTGGTGAACCGGTCGCGGACGCGCTCGCGGGCGGCTTGCCCGATGCGCTCGGCCCGCGGCAGATCGTCCAGCAGGCTGGTGAGGGCGGCGCCGAACTCGGCGAGGTCGCGCGGGTCGCGAACCAGCACGCCGGTCTCGCCGTCGACGATCTGGTCCTGGATCCCGCCGACGCGCGAGGCGACGACCGGCCGGGCCTTCCACATCGCCTCGGCGACCGTCAGGCCGAAGCCCTCCGCGAGGCTCTTCTGCACGACGGTCGTCGCGTGGCGCTGCAGCGCGTTCACCATGAACGCGTTCTCGTCGACGTCGTCCATCGGCAGCGACGCGAGGTGGATGCGGCTGCGCGTCTCCGCGGGCAGCTGCGCGCGGACCGCGATCGATTCGCGCAGCATCTCCAGCCCTTCGGGGTCGTCGGCGACCGACTCGACGTCCGGCGCGGCGTAGACCAGATGCGCGCCGATGTCGGCGGGCACGTGGCCGGCGAATCCGCGGATGACGCCGATCGGGTCCTTCAGCGCGTCCCAGCGTGAGACCTGCAGGACCATCGGCGCGTCGAGCGGGAGCGGCGCGTCCTCGACCATCCGCGCCCGCCGTTCGATCCGGCCGGGGGTCCCGTCGGGGCGCTCGAAGGTGATCGGCCAGGCCTCGGGGCTCT
>JAXDHL010000098.1:0-3352 GCA_034664525.1 Solirubrobacteraceae bacterium | reverse complement strand
CGTAGATCGCGTATGGCTGCAGCTGGCCGACGAGCGGTCCCTCGCACGGCTTGTAGGCGCTGATCGCCGCCGCCAGGCCGCCGCACAGCTTCGTGTAGTCGATGCCCTGCCCGTAGACGCGGTGGCTGGCCACGATGCGATCCATCGGGCCGGTCGCCGGGACGCCCGAGTCGTCCGTCGTACCGGCGGCGAGCTCGGCGAAGTCGACGTCGGCGTGGAAGCCGGAGGCGTCGTTCTTCAGCAGCGCGTCGGATTGCGCCTTTTCGCGCCACCAGGTGCCCAGGACGGCGGCGCCCGCGGCGGCGTCGGCGATCGTCCCGCCAGCGCCCGCCAGCGAGATGTCCGGGATCGGCTCCGAGCCGCGAAAGGCAAGGTTGAACAGCCGGGCGCCGGTCGGGGCGGCGCCGCCCGGCGCTGTGGCCGAGCGCGACGCGCCCGGGGCCAGGTACGCGCCGCCGGCGACGTCCCAGAGCCCGACGCCGGCTGCGAGCCGCACGACCGACGTCCCCGGGTTCCACGCCGCATGGGGCACGGTCACGGTGACCTGCCGGCGCTCGAGGTCCACGGATGCGCTGGACGCGGGCGTGACCGGTGCGCCCGTCGCGGCGTCGACCAGCTCGGCGGTGCTCCCGTGCACGGTCAGGAACAGCTGTGCGGGGGAGGAGACCCCGGCGCCGTGCGGCCAGGCGCGCGGCGCGTCGGAGCCGCCGATCGCGATCGTCGTCGCCGTCCGCTCCGGGTCGACGAGCGTGTTGAGCGTGATCCGGAACGCCGTCGCGTCCGCGAGCGGCCGGACCCGCAGCTCGACGAGGTCGGCGGCGTCGTTGCCGTAGGCGGGATCGGACGGATAGGTCAGCGTCCCCGCCTTGGGCGAGAACGTGTAGTCGACCGACGTCACCGGGTCCGCCGGGTCCTTCGCGCCGGCGGCGCCGTGCGAGTCGTAGAGGAAGTCCTGGTAGAGGAACTCGCCATCGCGGTAGGCGGTCGCGCCCGAGACGAGGATCGGCGGCGCCTTCCAGACGCCGGTGTTCTCGAGCTGCGGCGCGCGCGGCGCGGCCTCGTACAGCACGTCGGGCCCGGGGCGGTGCCCCGAGGCGACGGACGGCAGCGACGCGGCGCCCGCAGGCACGGCGCAGCCCAGCACGGCGACGAGCGCCACCAGCGACCCTGACCTCCACATGGCGCCGGATCCTAGGCGAACGGCGGCGTTCGGCGCCCCGGTCGCGGGCACGCCTGGGCCGCCGGACGCGGACGGCCGGCGGCGGACGCTAGGAGGACAGCGGCCCGGCCGTTAGGCCGAGGGCTGGCCCGCGAGGACGCGGGCGGCGCGGGACTTCTTGCGCGCGCCGGTGTTCCGGTGCAGCGCACCCGTCTTGACGGCCTTGTCGATCGTCTTGACGAGGTGCAGGTGCTCAGTGGCGGCCAGCTCGGCGTCACCGGACTCGACGGCGGCCTCCAGGCGGCGGAAGTACGTCTTGATCGTCGACGTGTAGCGACGGTTCTCGAGACGCTCTCGTTCCGCGCGGAGGATGCGCTTCTTCTGGGAGTGGATGTTCGCCATACAGAGAAAGGCCGCGGGCAGTTGCCGCGGCGGCGCGTACTATAGCGGCCCGCGTGCCCGCCGAGTCCGAAGCGACGGCTGCTCCGGAGCCAGGAGCTGCCGCGCCCAGCCGCAGCAACTCGCGCGTCTTCCGCAACACCGCGATCTTCTCGGTCGCCACCGGCCTGAGCCGTGTCGCGGGCCTCGCGCGGGAGATCGTCGCTGCCGCCTACTTCGGGACGACGGGCGTGGCGTCGGCGTTCACGATCGCCTTCCAGGTCCCCAATCTGATCCGCGCCCTCGTCGCCGACGCTGCGCTCAGCAGCGCGTTCGTCCCGGTCTTCACCGAGCTGTTGCACCAGGGCCGCAAGCGGGAGGCCCACCAGCTGGCGGCGAGCCTGTTCGGGCTGATCCTCGTCGCGCTCGGCGCGATCACCGTCGTGTTCATCCTCGGCGCCGGCGTCGTGATGCCGCTGTTCACGTCGGCGAAGTTCAGCCCGGCCGACGTCGACCTCACCGTCGGGCTGAGCCGGGTGCTGTTCCCGATCATCGTCCTGCTCGGCCTCAACGGGCTCGTGGTCGGCATCCTCAGCGCCTACGACCACTTCTCGGTGCCGGCGATCGCGCCGCTGGCGTGGAACCTGGTGATCATCGCCGGGCTCGTCCTCCTGCGCGGCCTGTTCCACGGGCGCGACCAGATCTACGCGTACGCGATCGGGGTCCTGCTCGGCACGATCGTGCAGCTGGCGATGGTCATCCCGGTGCTGCGGCGCGTCGGGTTCCCGATCCGGATCAGCCTGAAGTGGGACGACCCGCGGATCCGCCAGGTGCTCAAGCTGATGCTGCCGGTCAGCCTCAGTCTCGGCGTGATCAACGTCGACCTGCTGATCAACTCGAAGATCGGGACGCTGGTGTCCGACGGCGCGCCGCGCGCGATCGACGCCGCCTTCCGGATCTACATGCTCCCGCAGGGCATGTTCAGCGTCGCGGTGGCGACGGTCCTGTTCCCGCAGCTGGCCCGGCTCGCCACGGACCGCGACCTGCCCGGGCTGCGGCGCTGGAGCGGCAACGGGATGCGGCTGATCTTCCTCGCGCTGGTGCCGTGTGCGGCGGCGACGATCGCGCTGTCCGAGCCGATCACGCGGCTGGTGTACCAGCGCGGCGCGTTCGGCAACGCGGCCACCGAGCAGGTCTCGAGCGCGCTGTTCTGGTTCAGCTTCAGCCTGCCGTTCGCGGGCGCGAACCTAATGCTCACGCGGACGTTCTTCTCGCTCCAGCGGCCGTGGTTCCCGACCGCGCTCGCGGGCGGCTCGCTGGTCGTCAACGCGATCGTGTCGCTCGCGCTGTACGGGCCGCTCGGGATCGCGGGCGTCGTGATCGGGACCGCGGTGTCGAGCCTGGTGATGACGCTGCTGCAGGCGTACTACCTGCGCAAGGAGCTGCACGGCTTCGAGGTCGTACGGACGATCCGCGGCCTGGCGACGATGGTCGCGGCGGCGGCGGTGTTCGGCCTCGTCGCGTACGGGACGTGGTGGATCCTCGACGACGCGCTCGGCCGCAGCCTGCTCGCGCAGGTCGTCTCCGTGGGCGCCGCGCTGGTCGCCGGGTTCGCGGTCTACGGCGGGATCGTGCTGGCCGCGAGGGTCCCCGAGGCGCAGTACCTGCGGCGGCTCATCGCCCGCCGCCAGCAGCCCTAGCATCGGACGTCGCCATGGCCGACCAGGCCCACATCCGCAATTTCTCGATCATCGCCCACATCGACCACGGGAAGTCGACGCTGGCCGATCGCATCCTCGAGATGACCCAGACCGT
>JAXDHL010000097.1:0-2617 GCA_034664525.1 Solirubrobacteraceae bacterium | reverse complement strand
CCACCGCTTCGCGCATGGGCGGGCGGCTCACGGCGGGCCGGCGCAGCCGGCGCAGCCGGCCCGCCGGCGTTGCGCCGTCGATCCTCTGCGGCTCGTCGTGCGTCATGGCCGCCATCGTCGGGGCGGGTCGGCGTGCAGCCGGCGTGCGTGTCGTTGGGATCGCGTTAGCGGCCGGCTCGCTAACAGAACGCCAACGCTCGGGCAACCCGCTGCGAAGCGCCGCGCCCGCACCCTGGCCTTCCTGACACCGACCGTCCGTCTGGAGGCAGACCCAATGACCCACCCGACCGCAGTGACACCGAGCCCGGGACACGGGATCCCCCCGCGCCTTCCCGGATTGACCATCGTGCTGCCGTGCTTCAACGAGGCGCCCAACGTCGCCCAGGCGATCCACGAGGCCTCGCGCGCGGCGGCGCTGCACGCCGACAAGCACCAGGTCGTCGTCGTCGACGACGGCTCGACGGACGACACCGCGCGGATCGCCGAGACCGTCGCGGAGTCGCTGCACAACGTGCGCGTCGTCCGGCACGACCAGAACCGCGGCTACGGCGCCGCGCTCACCTCGGGGCTCCGCGCGGCGGACATGCCGTGGGTGCTGCTCACCGATGCCGACCTGCAGTTCGACCTTGCTCAGCTCGAGCGGTTCGTGCCGCTCGCCGTGGACGCCGACCTCGTGCTCGGCTGGCGCATCGACCGTCAGGACCCGGTGCACCGGCGCGTCAACGCCGCGGCATGGAACCGGCTCGTCCGGCGTGCGTTCGACCTGCGCGTGCGCGACGTCGACTGCGCGTTCAAGCTCGTCCGCCGCGAGGTGATCGAGGACCTCGCGCTCACGTCCAGCGGCGCGATGATCTCGACCGAGCTGCTCGTGCGCGCGCAGGCCGCCGGCGCCCGGATCTGCGAACTGGGCGTCCAGCACCGCCCGCGCGTCGCCGGGGAGCAGAGCGGCGCGAACCCGCGCGTCGTCCTGCGCGCCCTCGGCGAGCTCGTGCGGCTGCGCCGCGAGCTCCGCGACACCGGCACCGCGCCCGCGGGCGTGTCCCCGACCACGCCGGCCGCGGCGTAGAGCGGAGGAAGACAGCGATGCCCCGCCTCGCCCATCCCGGCCGCCTCGCCACCGGCGTCACGCTCGTCGGCCTCCTGACCGGCTGCGCCGCCTCCGCGGCGCAGCCGCCCGCGCCGTCCGCGGCACCGCGGACGACGGCCGCGACCACCACGGTCGCGGTCCGGCCCGTCTCGACGACCACGCGAACGACACGCTCGGCCGCCGCGATCGACAACCTGACCCAGGTGGCCCGGCGGCGCTACGCCGTCGAGGTCCATGGCGGCGTCGCGATCGGGACGCTGCACCGCGTCGGCCGCGACCCGACGCTGCTGCGGACGCTGCAGTCGGGCAACCTGAGCGCCACGCGCGCGTACGTCCAGCGGCAGTTCCCGGCCGTCTGGTACCACTGGCACGTCTCCCGGCTGCGGATCCTGAAGGGATCGCGCGTCGTCATCGACACCGGCGTCCCGTTCGTGGTGGCGCCGTCGCAGATGACGCTGCGCGGCCCCGGCGGGCGCGTGCTCGGCACGCTGGAGACCTCGATCCAGGACGAGATCGGCTTCGTCCGCTACATGCACCGCAACTACCCGGTCGACGTCGTCGTCCGCGGGCAGGGCGCCGCCCACGTGAAGAGCTCGCTGCCCGCCGCCGCGAACGCACAGCTGCCGTCGAGCGGATCCGTGACGCTCGCCGGGCGGCGCTACGCCGTCCGCTCGTTCAAGGAGACCGCACTGGCCGGCGAGCCGGTCACGGTCTGGATCCTCACCAGGGGCTGAGGGACGACCATGGAAGCGGGAACGCTCCCCGGCCGGACCGCCCCCCGCGCGCACCCCCGGGTGCGCGCAGGCGTGCTGGCCGCCGCGCCGCTGCTGGCGATCACGCTCGCGGGCGCGCTGTTGCGCCTGTGGGCCTTCGGCAGCGTGCCGCACAATCCGTTCTACGACGCCGCGGCGCGCAGCATGACCCTGTCGTGGCACAACTTCTTCTTCGGGGCCTTCGAGCCCGGCGCCCAGGTCTCGATCGACAAGGCGCCGGCCGACCTCTGGCTGCAGGTGGCGAGCGTCAAGCTCTTCGGCTTCACGTCGACGGCGACCCGGCTGCCCGAGGTCGTCGCGGGGATCCTCGCGATCCCGCTGCTGTACGACCTCGTGCGCCGGCTGTTCGGCCGCCGCGCCGGCCTCGGCGCGGCCGCGGCGCTCGCCGTCCTGCCCATGGCGATCCTGACGTCGCACAGCGACACGATGGACTCGGTGATGATGCTGCTCGACGTCCTGGCCGCGTGGCTCGTCGTCGTCGGCGCGATCTCGCGCAAGGCCTGGCCGGTCGTCGCAGCCGGCGCCGTCCTGGGCCTGGCCTTCAACGTCAAGCTGTTCGAGGCGCTGATCTTCGTCCCGGCGCTCGCGCTGCTCATGCTCCTCGCGGTCGACTTTCCGGCGCGCCGGAAGGTGCTCGCGCTCGGCGGCAGCCTCGTCGCGTTCGTCGTGGTGAGCCTGAGCTGGATCGTCACCGCGTCGCTCACCCCCCTCAGCGGCCGGCCGTGGCCGATCGGCTCGACGGACGGGAGCATCTGGA
>JAXDHL010000096.1:0-3131 GCA_034664525.1 Solirubrobacteraceae bacterium | reverse complement strand
CGGCGCCGGTGCCGGATCTGATGGCCGCGCTCGAGGCGTCGCTGGCCGAGGTGCGCAAGCCGGCGCCGAAGCGCGCCGGCGGTCAGCGCAAGAAGCGCCCGGCCAAGGCGCGCTAAGCCAGGCTAAGCGGCCTGAAGGCCGGACTCGGGCGTCCGGTCGAGCTCGAACCAGACGCGCGTCGCGCCGCTCGAGGAGTCCTGGTCGACGCCCCAGCGGTCCGAGAGCGTCGCGACGAGGTACAGGCCCCAGCCCTCGACGGTGTCCGGGTCGTCGGCCGGCAGCGAGACCTCGAAGCCCTTGCCCGGATCGGCGACCTCGACCCGCACGCGGTGGTCGTCGACCGTGACCGCGAGCCGGATGTGGTCGTCGGGGTCGAGCTCGGCGTGACGGAGGCTGTTCGTGACGAGCTCCGACACGAGCAGGCGCACGTCGCCGAGCTGATCCTCGGGCATGTTCTCGGCCAGCTGGTCGACGGCATGCCGCGCCGCCGCGGCGGAGTCGAGCTCCCGCGGGAGATCGAGCTCGAGCGTCACGCCGCGAGCTCCGAGGCCTGGGCGGCCGAGTCGAGAAAGCGCAACCGGTCCGTCATGCGGGTGATCTCGAACACCCGGTGGACGTCCTCCTTGCCCTTGACGACCGCGAACCGGCGGTTCTGCTCGCGAGCGCGCGAATCGGCCAGGACGACCAGCCGCAGGCCGGTGGAGTCCATGAAGTCGAGGTCCGACAGGTCCAGCACGACGGCGCGCGGATCGTGGTCGGTGCTGATGCGGTCGAGCTCGTGCTCGAGCAGCGCCGAACCCGCCACGTCGAGCTCTCCGCTGAGGGCCACCACGGCGACCGCACCGGTCACGGTGGTCTGGAAGCTCAGGAGCGTCACGCGGCGAAGCCTACGAAACCGCGGCGACGGTTACACCCTCGCTGGTGGCAAGGCTGAGGCGTTCCAACTGCGCGGGTCCCGGGATCAGGCGCATCAGGCGCGGCAAGGGCTTCTCGTACGCCGACGACGAGGGCCGCCGGATCGACGAGCCGCAGGTGCTGGCGCGGATCCGCGAGCTGATGATCCCGCCCGCCTGGAAGGCCGTGTGGATCTGCCCGTGGCCGACCGGGCACATCCAGGCCACCGGGATCGACGCGGCGGGTCGCAAGCAGTACCTGTACCACCCGGACTGGCGCGCGCACCGCGATCGCGAGAAGTTCGACGACATGGTCGCGTTCGCCCGCGACCTGCCCGACCTGCGCGCCGCGGTCGATCAGATCCTGAGCGCGTCGGACGAGCTCTCGCGCGAGCGGGTGCTGGCCGCCGCGATCCGGCTGCTGGACCGCGGCTTCTTCCGCATCGGCTCCGAGGACTACGCGGTCACCAACGAGACCTACGGCCTGGCCACCATGCGCAAGTCGCACCTCGCGCTCGAGGGCGAGGACACGATGGTCTTCGACTATCCGGCCAAGTCGGGCATCCGGCGGGTGCAGGCGGTGGTCGACCCGCTGGTGATCGACGTGATCTCCCAGCTCAAGCGGCGCCGCGGCGGCGGGGAGGAGCTGCTCGCGTTCAAGCGGGGCCGGCGCTGGCACGACATCCGCTCGTCCGACATCAACGCGTTCATCAAGGACCACACCGGCGGACACCACTCGGCCAAGGACTTCCGGACCTGGAACGCGACGCTGCTGGCCTCGGTCCGACTGGCGGCCTCTGAGGCCGCGGCGACCTCGATGACCTCGCGCAAGCGGGCGATCAGCGGGGCGGTCAAGGAGGTCGCGCGCTACCTCGGCAACACGCCGGCCGTCTGCCGGGCGTCCTACATCGATTCGCGCGTGATCGACGCCTACCTCGACGGGCGCACGATCGGCCCGGCGTTGCACGCAGCGATCGAGGACCTCGAGCCGGGGACGCTGCTGATCCATCAGGGCGAGCTCGAGGCCGCGGTGCTCGATCTCGTCACGCGCCAGTACGACTCCGAGCACATCGAGAAGGTCGCGCCGCGGCTCAAGGCCGCTTGACGGCGGTGAAGCTCAGCGGGACGGTCCCGGCGACGTGGTGCAGGTAGGCGCGGTAGGCGCGCCGGGTGGGCGCGCGGCGGCGCGTGAGCTCGAGAGCGGCGAGCTTCAGCGCGCCCCGCCGCCGGCGGGACGGCGCGAACGGCTCGCCGGAGAGCACCCAATGACCGGCGGGGTCGAGCACGCGGGTGCGGAACCCGGCTGCGCGGGCGGCGGTCAGGTAGGTCGCGGCGAGGAAGGCGTGCTCGTGGCCCTCGAACTCGGCGACCTCGTGGCCCGGGCGCAGCTGGGGCGTGAGCGGGGCGCGCAGCGTCTCCCGGATGACCGACAGCGTGCCGCCCGGCTTGAGGACGCGGTAGGCCTCGCGCAGGGTGCGGCGCAGGTTGGCGAGGCCGTTGTGATGCAGGACCTCGCAGCAGAAGACGTGGTCGAGGGTGGCGCTCGCGACCGGCAGGTCGTACATCACCCCGAGCAGGCGCTCGAAGTGCGTGCCGTCGCGCTCCATCCACCAGCGGGCGGTGTCGAGGCCCTGCAGCTCGTGGGTCGCGATGTCGAGCGCGAGCACCTCCAGGCCGTCGCGGGCGAACGCCGCGCTGGCCCAGCAGGTGTTCGCGCCGACGTCGAGCAGCCGTTGCCCGGGCCGGAAGGCGACGGTCCGCGCGAGCTGGGCGAGGCTCGCGCGCTGGCCGTGCCAGTAGGGGCTCGGCTCGTCGGGGAGCCGCAGCACGCGCTCGCGGTCCCAGCCGTCGGCGCGCATCCGCTCTGCGAAGCGCCGCAGGCCCGCCGCCTCGGCGGTCACGAACGGCGGCGGATCGTGCAGGAGGTCGGCGACGCCGCCGGTCACGGCGCCGGTACGGCCGCAGCGCGCGCAGGTCAGCGCGCCGGACGTGACCTCGCGAGCGTCACGCGCCTCGGCGGTGAGCCGCAGCGCGCCGTCGGCGTGGCAGCGCGGGCAGCGCAGCAGCGGGGCGCTCGTCCCCCGCACGGCTCACTCGATGCCGGTGCTGGCGACGGTCCAGTGACCGCCGAGTGAGTGCATCAGCACGATGTCGTGCTGGAACGGCGCCTGCTTCGGAAAGACGCCGATGTACCCCTTGCGGACGGTGCCACTGGCCTCCAGACCGCCGTCGAGGACC
>JAXDHL010000095.1:0-3968 GCA_034664525.1 Solirubrobacteraceae bacterium | reverse complement strand
CGAGGCGCCGGTGCACCGGCTCGCCACGGCGTGGATACGCTGCGGACATGAAGAAGATCGAGGCCTACATCCGGCATGAGGCCTTCGAGCCCATCCGCACGGAACTGCTGCAGCTCGGGTTCCCGAGCCTGTCGATCGTCGAGGTGAAGGGGTCGGGGCGCCAGAAGGGCATCACGGAGCGCTACCGCGGCGCCGAGCTGACCAACTACCTGCGCCCGAAGCTCAAGATCGAGTGCGTGGTCGCCGACGGCGACGTCACCACCGTGGTCGAGAGCATCCTGCGCCACGCGCGTACCGGCAACATCGGCGACGGGAAGCTGTTCGTCATGCCGGTCGAGCAGTCGTACCGGATCCGCACGGGTGAAAGCGGCGAGGAGACCCTGCAGGCGCACCCGGACGCCGCGGCGTCGATGAAGCGGTAGCGCGGCCGCGGCCGCGGCCGCGAGCCCTGGGGGTTGATCAAGGTTCCAGAGTGGCCAGAACGGCGTGGACGGTGCCGTTCAGTGGGGGTGCGAGGAACGCTGATGGGTGAGGCCATCGAACCACTGGAGATGACGTCGTGGCCGTAGCCCCCGATCGTCGTCCCGAGGGCCGTCCGGTCCGGGAGCGGAGGCGCGTCCCGCGCCGGGTCGCCTCGGCCATGGTCCCGTTCGTCAGCTTCGACGTCGGCGGGATCGTCGAGCAGGCCCCTGCGGAGGACGTCGCCCGCCGCGACGCGGTCTACCGCCGCTTCCTCGGCGTTGCCGACGTCTTCAGCGCGGCCCTCGGTCTCGTGCTGGCGGTCCAGGGGCTGGGGGCCGACCGGCTGGCTCCGCAACTGCTGCTCGCGCTGCCGCTGGTGGTCGTCGTGGCCAAGATCCTCGGCCTCTACGAGCGCGACGGCCTGCTGCTGAACAAGACGACGCTCGACGAGGCCCCGAAGCTCTTCCAGGCCGCGACGCTGTACACGCTCCTGCTGACGCTGAATGACTCGTGGCTCATCGAGGGCGACCTCGGCCCGCGCCAGGCGGTGGGCATCTGGGTCACGCTCTTCGTGATGGCCATCCTCGGTCGCACGGTGGTCCGGGTGTTCGCACGCGAGCTGACCGAGACCGAGCGGGTGCTCGTCCTCGGCGACGCGGAGGACACGCAGCGGCTTGCGCTCAAGCTGTCCGAGCACGCGAAGGTCAACGCCCAGGTGATCGGGCGGATCCCGCTCAACGACGAGAGCGACGACGGCGCGGGGGACGTGCTCGGCACGCTCGGCGGCCTCGAGCAGGTGGTGCGGGCGAACCGCATCCATCGCGTGATCGTCGCGCCGCATGGCACCGCGTCCGGGCCCATGCTCGAGGCCGTCCGTGCGGCGAAGGCGCTCGGGATCCAGGTGTCCGTGCTGCCGCGGCTGCTCGAGGTCGTCGGCTCCTCGGTCGAGTTCGACCAGCTCTACGGCGTCACGGTGATGGGCGTGCGGCGGTTCGGGCTCTCGCGCACCTCGCTGGCCGTCAAGCGGGCGCTCGACCTCGTCGGCGCCGTCGTCGGGATCGCCCTGCTCGCCCCGTTGATGGGCATCCTCGTGCTGCTGATCAGGCGCTCCTCGCCGGGGCCGGCACTGTTTCACCAGGAGCGGATCGGCAAGGACGGGATGCCGTTCAACGTCCTCAAGTTCCGGACGATGGTCGACGGCGCCGACGACATGAAGGCCGACCTGCGCGAGCGCAACGAGGCGGCCGAGGGCCTGTTCAAGATCGCCGACGATCCGCGCGTCACCCCGATCGGCAAGCTGCTGCGCCGGTCGTCGCTCGACGAGCTTCCCCAGCTGTTCAACGTCCTGCGCGGTGAGATGTCGCTGGTCGGCCCGCGGCCCCTGGTGCCGGAGGAGGATTGCCGGATCGAGGGCCGCCACCGCCGCCGGCTGCACCTCAAGCCGGGTATGACGGGACAGTGGCAGATCTTCGGCTCGTCCAAGATCCCGCTCCGGGAGATGGTCACGATCGACTACCTCTACGTGGCCAACTGGACGCTCTGGGGCGACATGAAGATCCTCTGCCGCACCCTGCCGTACATGCTCGCGCGACGCGGGCTCTGACTGACTGCCGTCGCCCGCTGAGGCGCCTCCGGTAGCGTCCCGGCGCGTGGGCGAGCGCTACGAGCAGCGGGCCTTCGCGGTCCCGCCGGACGCGACCGAGATCCTGCTGGTGCGCCACGGGGCATCGCAGGACGCCGTGCCGGGTGAGCCGTTCGAGCTGCTCGAGGGGCATGCCGACCCCGCGCTGTCGCCGGTGGGCGAGCAGCAGGCGCTGAAGGTCGCCGAGCGGCTCGCGGACGAGCCGCTGCAAGCGATCTACACCTCGCGGCTCACCCGCACGGTGCAGACCGCCGGGCCGCTCGCCGAGCGCCTCGGCCTCCAGCCGACCGCGCTGCCCGAGCTCAACGAGGTCAAGCTGGGCGACTGGGAAGGCGGCGAGTTCCGCATCCGCGGGTACCGCGGTGACCCCCTGTTCTTCCGCGTCCTCGAGGAGGAGCGCTGGGACGTGATCCCGAACGGCGAGTCCAACGAGGCGCTCGGCGAGCGGGTGCGCACGGGCATCGAGCGGATGGTCGCCGAGGCGGGAACGGGTGTCAGCGTCGCCGCTTTCGTCCATGGCGGCGTCATCGGCGAGCTGTGCCGGCAGGCGACCGAGAGCCGTCCCTTCGCCTTCGTGCACGCCGACAACTGCTCGGTCAGCCGGCTGATCGTGCTCGGCAACGGGCGCTGGCTCCTGCGCTCGTTCAACGACACGTCGCACCTCGCGTGAGGCCGGCTGCTCGTCCTCAGTTCGACGAGGACGACGGCGCGGGCTGGCGGATGACCTGCCCGTTGTCGCCGACCTTGGCGTTCGGCGGGGTGTCGTCGATCGAGACCTTGAACCGCCCGGCGCCGTGCGAGCCCGACAGCTTCGCCTTGCCGTTCAGGCCCGGCGAGATCGCGTAGTCGATCGTGTAGTCGCCGGGCTTGACCGCGGTGACCTTCCACTCGAACGTGCGCGTCGCGCCCGGCTTCAACGGGCCGAGCGCCCACGTGTTGGTGTAGGCGGTCTCGCCGCCGGGCGGCCCCTGGTCGACGATCCAGATCGGCCGCGAGCGGTCGGACAGGTTCGGGTCCTGGACGTCGGAGGCGAACGCCTGCGGCGCGCCGGACGGATCGTTCTTGTCCTTCGTCTCGATCGTGACCGCGACGTTGGGGAGCGCCTTCGTGTCCGCGTTGCGCACGCGGATCTTCATCTTCGTCGCGTCCGCGATCGACTGCTTGGACGGGAACGAGGCGCCGACGATCTCGACCTTGTAGTTGCCGGACGGCTCGTTGGCATCCTGGCGCTGACCGCCGCCGCAGCCGGCGAACGGCAGCGCCGCCGCGAGCAGGCCGAAGCCGCACAGCGCTGAACGTCGCAACCCCTGGAACCCCCTCATCGCGCGGGAAGTTGTACCACCGCACGGGCGCGCGCATGCCCGGTCGGGGTTGCGGCCGTGTTAGCGAGACGGGTACTGGTGGCATACAGGGGAACAACGTCGTACATTTCGCCGTCGCGCCACGGAAGAGATTCGTCGCGCTGCACGGGGTCCGCAGGGGAGAGAGCAGAAACACACCATGGTCCGCGGCATCGCCGATCGAGCCTTCCTTCCGACGAAGAGCCTCCTCGAAGAGGTCGGCGACATGATGATCCTCACGGGGAAGACCATCGTGTCCGCCATCCGCCCGCCGTATCCGTACGGCGGTGAGTTCGTGGGCCAGTTCCTGTTCGCCCTCAAGCTCTGCTGGTTCCCGCTGATCGTCTCGACGGTCGCGTTCGGCTACGGGGCCCCCGGCCTGCAGGCCGCCAACTTCCTCGTCCTCTTCGGCGCGCTGGACCGCCTCGGCGGGTTCTTCGTGCTGGCGTCCATCCGGGAGTTCGCGCCGTTCGTGGACGCGATCGTGCTCGCCGGCGTGGCCGGCACCGCCATCACCGCCGACC
>JAXDHL010000094.1:0-9140 GCA_034664525.1 Solirubrobacteraceae bacterium | reverse complement strand
GCCCCTCGCGCATCCGCTTGACGACGACGGTCGACTCGAGCAGGTCGGCCCGGAACTTCGGGAAGATGCGGCCCTTGGAGACCTCGCCGACCCCGTGGCCGGCGCGGCCGATCCGCTGCAGGCCGCGCGTCACCGACTTCGGCGACTCGACCTGCAGGACCAGGTCGACGGCGCCCATGTCGATGCCGAGCTCCAGCGAGGAGGTGGCCACGAGGCACGGCAACTCGCCGGCCTTCAGCTGCTCCTCGATGATCTCGCGTTCCTCGCGCGCGAGCGATCCGTGGTGGGCGCGCGCGATCTGTTGCTCGGCGAGGTCGTTCAAGCGCAGCGCCAGGCGTTCCGCCCCGCGGCGGTTGTTGACGAAGATGATCGTCGAGCGGTGCGCCTGCACCAGCTCCAGCAGCTTCGGGTACATCGCCGGCCAGATCGACTTGCGGGTCGCCTCGCCGCCGGCGAGCGGGTCCAGCGACGGGGCCGCCGTCTGCTCCGGCTCGACCATCGACTCGACCGGCACCTGGATCTGCAGGTCGAGCGGCTTGCGGACGCCGGTGTCGACGATCGTCGCCCGGCGATGCGGGCCGACCATGAAGCGGCCGACCTCCTCGAGCGGGTTCTGCGTGGCCGAGAGCCCGATCCGCTGGACGTCGCGCCCGGCCTGCTCGACGAGCCGCTCGAGCGTGATCGCGAGGTGCGCGCCGCGCTTGGTCTGCGCGACGGCGTGGATCTCGTCGAGGATCACCGCCTCCGTGCCCTCGAACAGGCGCCGGGCCTGCGAGGTCAGCATGAGGTAGAGCGACTCGGGCGTCGTGATCAGGATGTCGGGCGCGGTGCGCAGCATCGACGCGCGCTCCTTCTGCGACGTGTCGCCGGTGCGGACCGCGACGGTCACGTCGGCGCCGATCCCGCGCAGCGGCGCGCGCAGGTTGCGGTCGACGTCGTAGGAGAGCGCCTTCAGCGGGGAGACGTAGACGAGCCGGGTCCGGCGCTGCTTCGCATCGGGGTCGCGCGGCTCGGCGACGAAGCGGTCCAGTCCCCACAGGAACGCCGCCAGCGTCTTGCCGGAGCCGGTCGGCGCCGAGATGAGCACGTGCTCGCCGGTGGCGATCGCCGGCCAGGCCTGCGCCTGCGCCTCGGTCGGCGCCTCGAAGGCACGTCCGAACCAGTCACGGACCTCGGGGGTGAAGGCCTGCAGCGCCACCCCTCCAGGATATGAGCCTCAGCCGGCCGCAGCCGGGGGATCGGGCGGCAGCAGCCAGCGGCCGTCCTCGCGTCGTTCCAGCAACCCGCGGGCGCTCAGGCGCACCATCGCGCTGGTCACGCTCGGCCGGCGGGCGCCGAGCAGCAACGACAGCGTCCCGTGGGAGAGGAAGGCCGGCAGCATCAGCCCGTCGCGCGTCATCACGCCCCAGCGCTCGGCCAGGTAGCGCAGCGTGATCAGGATCCGCTGCTCGACCGCCTGCGACTGCACGATCACGAGCTGGCGGGCGACCGCGCCGGTGCGGCGCGTGACGCTCGCGATCAGCGCCGGCGTCGTCTCGGGCACGTGCACGGCGGCGCGGGCGAAGCGCGCGTCGAGGACCGCGAGCCGCACGTCGGAGATCGCCCGCCAGTAGGTCCCGAACGGCGGCCCGTCGCCGATGTCGTAGCCCGGGCGGACGATGTCGCCGGGCCCCAGCAGCTCTCCGGCCGTGCGGTGGGCGGCGGTCACGCAGCGCACGAGCGCGCCCTCGAGCAGCAGGAACCCGACGCCGTTCCGCACCAGCCGGCTGTCGGCGGCGGCCTCCCAGCGGCCCTTGCGGACCAGGATCGAGCGGGCGCGCAGGGCGTGCCGCGACGCCTCCAGGCGGTCGGCCGGGATTGCATCGATCAGATCGGGGAGGGCGTCGAGCACGTCGACGACCTCGTCCTGCAGGACCCCGGGGCGCGCCATCTACCCGTGGTCAACCCCCGTCGGCGGCCAGGGTTGCGGCTGCCGCTAAAACGTTGTCGAGCATCGCCGGCGTGAGGCGGCCGGTGAACGTGTTCTGCTGCGAGACGTGGAAGCAGCCGAGCAGCGTGAGGCGCTCTCCCGGGCTCACGGCGCCGTGCGCGAAGCGCGGCCGCGGGCGCGGGGCGGGCTCCCCGCAGACGTCTGCCCGCACCCGCAGCGCCGCGTCCCAGCCGATCGCGCCCAGGCACAGCAGGACGCGCGCCCGCGGCAGGGCGGCGAGCTCGCGGGCGATGAACGGCGCGCAGGCGGCGCGCTCCTCAGGGGCCGGCTTGTTGGCCGGCGGCGCGCACTTGACCGGCGCGGTGATGAAGCAGTCCGAGAGCCGCAGGCCGTCGTCGCGGGAGACCGCATGCGGCTGGTTCGCGTAGCCCGCGCGGTGCAGGGCGGCGTACAGGAAGTCGCCCGAGCGGTCGCCGGTGAACATGCGCCCGGTGCGGTTGGCGCCGTGGGCGGCGGGCGCGAGCCCGACGACGACCAGCCGCGCCTGCGGATCGCCGAAGCCCGGCACCGGGCGCCCCCAGTACGGCTGGTCGGCGAACGCGGCGCGCTTCTCGCGCGCGACCGTCTCGCGCCACTCGACCAGCCGTGGACAGCGGCGGCACTGGACCACCTCGGCCGCGATGTCGTCCAGGACGCTCATAGCGGCGGCCGGTAGCCGGCGGCCTCGGCGGCGACCCAGGCGACCAGCGCATCGACCAGCGGTCCCGGCCGCTGCGGCACGCCGCCGATCTCGTCCAGGAACGCGCGCGCGGCCGGCAGCAGCCGGCGGTCGGACTCGAGCCGCTCGGTGATGCGGGCCGCCTCGGTCGCCCGCGCGCCGCGGAGCGCGCGCCGCGCCGCCTCGCGCATTCCCGGCGCGCCGGCCACGGCCCGCAGCCAGGTCGCCGACAGCACCAGCAGCGCCGCCCGGACCGCCCGCTGGGCCGCGCCCTCGACCTCCACGGCGCCGATGATCGCCGGCCCCATCGCGGAGATCGACAGCCCAAGCGCCAGCACGAGCCCGATCCCCCACACATCCCGGCCCGCGCGCCACGCGCGGGTGACGAGCGTCGCGAGCGCCAGCGCGCCCGCGACCGCCGCCAGCACCGGCCAGGTGAGGGACGCCAGCAGCGCGACCCAGGCGGCCGCGGTCGCGAGCAGCGGCAGCACCGGCAGCCGGCCGCGCGCCGCCGCCTCCCCGTCCTCGCCGGCGCCGCCGTGGGACACCGGATGGGCCGGCCAGTCGGCGAACGCCCGCTCGTAGACCAGCAGCTGGACGGTCGTGTAGAAGAGGCCGAACGCGAGCGACCCGGCGACGGTCAGCCCGACCGCCCACGCCTGGCCCTGCGGCAGCACCCGCAGGAAGCCGGCGATCTTGTCGTAGGTCGCCACGTACTTGTCCAGTCCGCCCACGACGAGCACGACGAAGAGCACGTTGAGGACCGCGTAGTGCGCGAGCCGGATCGCGAGCCCGACGCCGAGCCGGACCGCCCGCGGCGCCCCGAGCGCTTGCAGGCGCCCCATCGCGGGCGCGTTGAGCGCCTGCGTGAGCGGCCCGTTGACCCGGGCCGGCCCGATCAGCGCGACGGTCTGGACGATCGCGGCCGCGGACGCGCCGTAGCCGGCCCGCAGCCCGTGCCCCGCCGCGGCCCGGGCCAGGGCGATGCCGCCGCCGAGCGCCGCCCAGAACTGCAGCGACGGCGCCAGCCGGGAGGCCAGGAACGAGCAGGAGGCGACGTGCGCCAGCCCCAGCAGGGAGCCGGGCGGCTCGTCGGAGTCGGGCCTCACGCGGCGGTCGAGCGCTGCTCGGCGGCGGCGGCGAGCTGGCCCTGGAACAGCCGCTCGACCACCGGGACGAGCTGGCGCACCTCGGGCGGCTCGCTGAGCCGGATGTGGCGCGACAGCAGCTCGAAGATCCCGCCGACGATCGCGATCGAGTCGTCGAGCGTCGGCAGCCGCGCCGCGCTGCCCGCGGCCGCGTCCTCGGCGTTGCGCGCGTCGATGTACTGGGCGAAGGCCAGCAGCACGCCGTCGCGGCGCTGCATCGCGCGCGGGCCGGCGCCGATGATCTCCACCAGCAGGGTCTGCGCGAAGTCGCGGTACTCGCCGACGACGTCCAGCAACGCGCCGGCCGAGGAGCGGTAGCGCTCCGGCGGCGTCATCTTGTGGCTGCCGTCGCCGGCCGCCGCTCGCGTCATCGCGCTCATCAGCCGCTCGGTCGCGGCGTCGAACAGCGCGAGGATGCAGTCCTCCTTGTTGTCGAAGTGCTCGTAGAACGTCGCCTTCGACATGCCGGCCTCGCGCGCGATCGCCTCGGCCGTGGCGTCCGCGTAGCCGACGCGGGCGAACACGGCGGCGGCCGCCTCGTTCAGCCGCCGGCGCTGCCGGTCCTGGCGGACCGCGAGCGGTGGCGCGTGGCGCCCGCGGGGGACGGAGCTCGCATCGGACATCCTCCTGGCACTGTAGTTCGGCGGACCGCTACGCTCGCCGGCATGCGCGTCCCCGCGACCGCCGCCGTCGCTGCCGCTCTGCTGGCCGCCGCCGTCACCGGCTGCGCCCCGACGACCACCTCGTCGTCGTCCTCGAAGAACTTCTCAGGCGAGCAGGCCAAGGTGGCCGACAAGATCGCCGCCCTGCAGTCCGACGGCAGCGCGGGCAAGGCCGCGCCGGTCTGCGACGACCTCGTGACGGCCGGCCTCAAGGGCAAGCTCGCCGCGCCGGGCTCGTCCTGCGCGCAGGAGGTCAAGAAGGCGATGCAGGACGCCGACGGCTTCGACCTCAAGGTCACCGGCGTCAAGGTCAACGGCACCGAGGCGACGGCCACGGTCCAGACCAAGGGCCGCGGCAGTCAGAAGATCACGCGCACGTTCGGCCTGACCAAGGCCGCCGACGGCTGGCGCATCTCCAACTTCGGCTAGCGCTAGCCGAGCGCGGTGCCGTAGTGGCGCTCGTAGTACGCGCGGTAGTCGCCGGAGCGGATCGGCTCCCACCACCATGCGTTGTCGCGGTACCAGGCGACGGTCTCCTGCAGGCCGTCCTCGAAGCGTACCCGCGGCTCCCAGCCCAGGGCGCGCACCTTCGCCGAGCTCAGTGAGTAGCGGCGGTCGTGGCCGGGACGGTCGGTGACGTACTCGATCAGCTCGTCGCCGGCGCCCGTGGCGGCGATGATCCGCTGCACGACCTCGAGGTTGGGGCACTCGTCGGGGCCGCCGACGTTGTAGACGGACCCCGGCTCGCCGTGGTCGAGCACGTGCCCGATCCCGCGCGCGAAGTCGGTCGCGTGGATCCAGTTGCGCACCTGCCGGCCGTCGCCGTAGACCGGCAGCCTGTCGCCGTGCAGCGCGTTGAGCACCATCAGCGGGATCAGCTTCTCCGGGTACTGGTAGGGCCCGTAGTTGTTGGAGCCGCGGCAGATCAGCGTCTCCATCCCGTAGGTGTGGAAGTACGACCACGCAAGCAGGTCGGCGCCGGCCTTCGTCGCCGAGTAGGGCGAGGACGGGGCGAGCGGGGACTCCTCGGTGAAGGTCCCCTCGTCGATCGAGCCGTAGACCTCGTCCGTCGAGACCTGCACGTAGCGCACGCCGGCCGCGCGCGAGGCCTCGAGCAGCGTGTGGGTGCCGAGCGCGTGGGTGCGCACGAACGCGTCGGGCTCGGCGATCGAGCGGTCGACATGCGTCTCGGCGGCGAAGTTCACGACCGCTTCGGCGCCCTCGAGCGCGCCGGCGACCGCCTCGGGATCCTCGATCGCGCCGTGCACGAAGCCGTGCTCGACGTCCTGCAGGTTCTCGCGCCGGCCCGCGTAGGTGAGCTTGTCGAGCACCGTGACCTCGTCGCCGAAGTCGCGCGCGCGGATGCGGGCGAAGTGCGAGCCGATGAAGCCGGCGCCGCCACAGACCAGGAGCTTCATGAGACGACCTCGGGGATCGATGCGTGCAGGTGGGCCGCGAGCCCCTCCCGCCAGTCGGGGAGGCGCGGCGTGTCGTCGCGCTCGCTGGCGAGGACGGAGAACGCCGGGCGGGGTGCGGGACGGTTCAGCGCCGCGCTCGAGCCCCGGTGCAGCGTGACCTCGGCGCCGGTCGCCTCGAAGGTGGCGGCGGCGAGGTCGTACCAGGAGCAGCGGCCGCCGCCGGCGACGTGGAAGGTCCCGGTCAGCCCGCGCGAGGCGACGCTGACCAGCGCCTCGCCCAGGTGGCCGGTGTACGTCGGGCAGCCGACCTGGTCGTCCACGACGGTGACCTCGTGGCGCTCCGTGGCCAGGCGGCGCATGGTGTCGACGAAGTTGCGGCCGTGCGGACCGAACACCCAGGCGGAGCGCACGATCGCGTGGCGCGGCGCGGCCTGGCGCACGGCGAGCTCGCCGGCCAGCTTGGAGCGCCCGTAGGCGGACACCGGGCCGGTCGGCGACGACTCCACGTAGGGCTCGGTCGCGTCGCCGGCGAACACGTAGTCGCTCGAGACGTGGACGAACAGCGCCCCGGCAGCGGTCGCGGCGGCGGCGAGCAGGCCGGGGGCGCGGCCGTTGACCGCGGTCGCCTCGTCCTCGGCGGCCTCGGCGCCGTCGACGTCGGTCCAGGCGGCGCAGTTGAGCACCGCCGCGGGCGCGGCGTCCAGCACGGCGCGGCGCACCGCGCCGGGATCGGTAATGTCGAGGTCGCGGCGGGCGAGCGCGACGACGTCATGACCGGCCGCCGTGGCGGCAGCGGTCACGTCGCGGCCCAGCATGCCCGCGGCGCCCGTCACAAAGAGGCGCATCGCGGGCAGAGTACTGCCCAACCTCCCACGGACGCGGGCGTTTCGCAGGTGGGGCCGCCCGCCGGAGTCCTCACACCTCTGGCTGGGCGGTCCCGCCATCGCCCGCCCGGAGCGCGAGCGCAAGCTCGAAGCGCTGGTCGGGATCCTCGAGCGCGGTGCCGAACAGCTCGCGCAGCTGGCGGACGCGGTAGCGCACGGTCTGCGGGTGCACGTCGAGCTCGGCGGCGACCGCCTGGACCTGGCCCGGGCGGTCCAGCCACGCGCGCAGCGTGGCCGCGAGCCGGCCGGCCGTGCCGGCGGGCAGCCCGCGCAACGGCGCCAGCCGGTGCCGGGCGAGATCGGCGGCGAGCTCCGGGTCGCCGCGCAGCAGCAGCTCGGGCAGGTGCTCGTCGGCGACAACGACGCCGGCGTGCCCGAGCCGCAGCGCGGACTGGGCACGGCGGACGCTCCGCCCGGCGGCGAGCCAGGGGACGGCCGGGCCGAGGGCGGCGCGCAGGCCGTCGGCGGCGGCCTCCACGCGCCGGCGCGCGCCGGGCGCGCCCGGGTCCGGGACGATCGCGCAGGCGACGCCGTCCAGCGCCGCGGCCACCACGCCGCCGCCGAGCGCCCGCGCCAGGCGCTCCGCGGCGTCGGCGACGTCGTCGGGCCCGACGGCGGCGACCAGCGCGGCGCACTCCCGTGGCAGCTTCCAGCCCGCGTCGGCCGCGGCGGCGCGGATCTCCTCCTCGGGCGCGGGCGGGTCGGCGGCCAGCAGCGCGACGAGTCGCCGGCGCCGGCGCCGGCGCTCGCCGGCCTCGGCGCGCTGCTCGAGCGCATAGCCCTCCGCCGAGTCGGCCGAGAGGACGTCGATGTACTCGAAGATGCCCTCGCCGATCGAGTAGATCGCGCGCGGCTCCAGGCCCCCGGCGACGCCCGCCTCGACGAACCGCCGCCAGGCCAGGCGGGCGCCGACGCGGTAGGCGGCCAGCAGCGCGTCCAGGCTGCGGCCGGCGTGGAACTCGCCGCGGCCGAGGTTCACGTAGGTCTGCTGCTCGGGGCCTTCGGCCCGCGGCCGGCCCTCGATGTCGTCGACGAAGCGCCCGAGCGCGACCTCGACGCCGAGCCGGACCATGTGGCCGAACAGGCCCTCCATGGCGCGCTCGTAGTCGGGGACCTCGCGGGCGATCGTGGCGATGATCTCGTCGGCCAGGGCGCCGAGGACCGGCCGCAGCACGTCGGCGGCGCCGGCCGGGATCGCCTCGAACGGGTCCTCGATTGTCATCAGGCTCTAATTTACGTCGACTTCGACCGCGTGCCGGGCACAAGACGCCCGGGTTCTCGCTCGCCAGACTTCCAAGCATGAGTCGCACGCACAAGGTGCTGAACCTCGCGGGCGTCCTGCTGCCGTTCGCCGGCCTGCTGCTGGCCGTGGTGCTGCTGTGGGGGACCGACTGGGTCGGCTGGAGCGACCTGGCGATCATGGCCGTGATGTACGTGCTGACCGCGCTCGGGGTCACGCTCGGCTATCACCGGCTGCTCACCCACCGCTCGTTCCAGACCCACCGCGGGACCCAGTACGCGCTGGCGATCGTGGGCTCGATGGCGGTACAGGGTCCCGTCATGACGTGGGTCGCCGACCACCGCAAGCACCATGCGCACACGGACAAGGAGGGCGATCCGCACTCCCCGCACACGCACGGCGGCTCGGGCGTGCTGGCCGCGGCCCGGGGGCTCTGGTACGCCCACATGGGCTGGCTGTTCGACCGCGCCGGCCAGGCCGATCCGGCGCGCTACGCCAAGGAGCTGCACGAGGACCCGGTGATGCGGCGGATCGACCGGCTGTTCCCGCTCTGGATGCTGCTCGGGCTGGCGATCCCGTTCGCGCTCGGCTACGCGATCGACGGGACGCTCGGCGGCGCCCTGGCGGCGGCGCTGTGGGGCGGCGCGGTGCGGATCTTCCTGCTGCATCACGTGACCTGGTCGATCAACTCGGTCTGCCACTTCTTCGGGACGCGGCGCTTCGCGGTCGACGACCACTCCACCAACGTGTTCTGGCTCAGCCTGCTCTCGATGGGCGAGAGCTGGCATCACAACCACCACGCGTTCCCGCGTTCGGCGCATCACGGCCTGCGCTGGTGGGAGGTCGATCCGACGGCGTGGGTGATCCGCGCCATGCGTGCGACCGGGCTGGCCTGGAACGTCGTGGAGATCTCGCCGGAGCGCCAGGCCGCAAAGCAGGGCGTGCCGGCGCCCGGCTGAGGGCGCTACTAGGCCGTGACGGCGCCGCTGAGGAAGTCGCGCACGGCGGCGCGGTAGGCGTCACCCTCCTCGATGAACGCCATGTGGGCGCTGTCCTCGAAGATCGCGAGCGCGGCGCCCGGGATCCCCGCGGCGATCGCCTCTGCCGCCTCGGGGGTGGTCAGCCGGTCGTGCCGGCCGG
>JAXDHL010000093.1:0-6587 GCA_034664525.1 Solirubrobacteraceae bacterium | reverse complement strand
CACGTCGGTGGCGATCACGGAGTCGGGGCCGTGCGGCTCCGCGGCGATCTGGCCCGCGCGCAGGTGCACGTGGACTGCGGCGCAGGCCGCGGGCGCGGGGGGCATGCCGCGCGCCAGCAGGGCGCCGACGATCCCGGACAGGACGTCGCCGGTCCCGGCCGTGGCGAGCCCTGGCGCGCCGCCGCGGGAGATGGCCACGCGCCCGGTCGGCGACGCGACGAGCGTGTCGTCGCCCTTGAGCACGACGATCGCCTTCGCCTGCTGGGCGGCCGCGCGGGCGTGGTTGAGCCGGTGCGCGGCGATCTCGCCCGACGGCAGGCCGAGCATCCGTCCCATCTCGCCCTCGTGCGGGGTGAGGACGGTCGGCCAGCGCCGCTGCGGCAGGTCCTCGGGGAACACGCCCTCGAGCGCGTTCAGCGCGTCGGCGTCGATCACCAGCGGCACGTCGATCCGCTCGTACATCTCGCGGGCGAACGCGACCGCGGCCTCCGTCCGGCCGAGCCCGGGCCCGAGCACGACGGCGTCGGCGCGCTTGATCGCCTTCAGCACGGGCTCGACGGACTCGGTCGCCAGCGAGCCGCCGTCGTCGGGCAGCAGGTGCAGCATCGACTCGACGGGGCGGATCGCGAAGGCGGCCTCGTTGGCCTGCCCGGTGGCGATCGAGACGTAGCCGGCGCCGGCGCGCATCGCGGCGTGGGCGGCCATGATCGGCGCGCCGGTGACGCCGCGCGAGCCGCCGATGACGGTGACGGTGCCGCTCGTGAACTTGCTCGACGCGGCGCCGCGGCGCGGCAGCCCGCGCGTCACGGTGGGGCCGATCAGCCCGGCCGACGGCTCGCCGGGCGCGCCGCGCGGGATCCCGATCTCGACCACGTGGACGTGGCCGGCATGGGCTTTGCCCGGATGCACCCAGAGGCCGGGCTTCGCGCGGTGGAACGTGGCGGTGGCGATCGCCGTGACCGCGAGGCCCTCGACCTCGCCGGTGGAGGCGTTGACCCCACTCGGGACGTCGGCGGCGACGACGCGCGCGCGGGACGCGTTGATGGCCGCGATCACGTGGTCCAAGGGGTCGCGCGGCGCCCCGGTGAAGCCGGTGCCGAGCAGCGCGTCGATGACGACGTGGCCACGGGTCAGGCGGTCGCGCTCGAACGGCTCCGGGCGGTCGCCGGGCAGGCGCTCGAGCATGGCGGCGGCGTCGCGGCTGAGCCACTCGGTGGGCCACACGCACAGCACCTCGACGTGGCGGCCGCTCTCGCGCAGGTGGCGCGCGGCGACCAGTCCGTCGCCACCGTTGTTGCCCTTGCCGCAGACGACCGCCACCGGGCCCTCCGGCGCATGGCGCTGCACCACGTCGGCGAGCCCGGCGCCCGCGCGCTCCATCAGCGCCAGCGGGTCGACGCCCTTGTCCTCGATCGCCCAGCGGTCGATCTCGCGTTGCTGCTCGGCGTCCGGCAGCGGCTGCAGCCAGCGTGGGAAGGCCATCAGCCGGCGACCGCCACGGCGCCGGCCATGCCGCGCGAGTGCGTGAGGGACAGCTGGACGCCGGACACCCCGAGCTCGGCAGCGCGGGTCGCCGCGTGGCCGGACAGACGCACCTGCGGCGCGCCGCCGGTGGCGACGACCTCGACGTCGTGCGGGTTCCAGACGCGCAGGTCGAGCGCCTTGGCCACGGCCTCCTTGGCGCAGAAGCGGGCGGCCAGGTGCCGGGCGGCCCCGCCGCGCTGGTGCGCGTAGTCGCGCTCCGCCTCGGTGAACAGCCGCCGGGCGAGGGCGGGACGGCGGGCGAGCGCCCGCTCCATGCGGTCGATCTCCAGGAGGTCGATGCCGACGCCGGTCACCCGGCCGCGATGCTATCCGGAGCGGCGGTCGGCCGGACCGGCCCCGTTGGGCCGGCGCAGCTCGTCCGCCAGCTCGATCGCCTCCTGGCGGCTGTGGGCGCCGGTCTTGCGCAGGATGTTCTTGACGTGCGAGCGCACCGTCTCCATCGAGAGCACGAGCTGTTCCACGACGTCGTCCATCGAGCAGCCGGTCGCGAGCAGGTCGAGCACCTCCCACTCGCGCGGGGTGAGCGGGCTCTTGACGGGTCGCGTGCCCGCCTCGCCGTCCGGCATCCGGCGCAGCCGCTCGACGAGCGTGCTCACCAGCCGCCGGCTCACCGCCGGCTCGCCCGCCACCGCCGCCCGCAGTGCCCGCGGGAGCGTCTCCATCGCGAGGTCCTTGGTCAGGAAGCCGCTGGCGCCCGCGCGCAACACGGCGACCGCCGCCTCCTCGTCCGGGTGGCCCGTGAGGACCACGATCGCGGTCCGCGGCGAGGCCTCGCGGACCCGGTTGGCGACCTCGAGGGCTCCGCCTTCGGGCATGACCAGGTCGCACAGCAGCACGTCCGGGCTGTAGTGCGTCGCGAGCTCGATCGCCTCGCGGCCGGTCGTCGCCTCGGCGATCACCGCGAGCCCCCCGCTCTGCAGCGTCTGACGCAGGACGGTGCGCACCAGCGGGTCGTCGTCGGCCAGCACGACGGTCACGGCGTCCTGCGATGAGGGCTCAGTAGTCACGGTTGTTAAGTAACGAACCCCGGGGGCACGGATTGGTAGCGGCGGGGTGAAGTTTTCTCGTGGGTGGTGGTGGTCTCTCCCCAACGGGGTCGATCCAACCCTCACCTGCGCGGTCGGCGGCGTCACCCGCGGGTGGATAAAGACCACCTTCCACCGGTCGCGGTGGCCGCAGAGACTCGGCAGGCACCACTGCGAAGGAGCGCCGAATGTCCAGGACACCGAACGTCCAGTGCAGCACGAAGCCGCACACGAGCCTCGATCTCGTCCTTACCGAGTTCACCCGGAAGGTGGGGCGATGAACCCGCTTGCCCTCGTCGATCCGATCCGCGTCCGCGTGGACGTCGACGCCGAGGATCTCCACCGCCGCGTGATCCGCGGCCTGCGCGGGGCCGGCATGGACGACGCCGACGGCGACGGGAGCGCCGCGCTGGTCGTGGCCTCCGTCTCACGGTCCGCGTCGCACCGGATCGCCCGCATCCGCCGCCTGCGGGCGGAGCTGCCCGACGCCCGCCTCGTGGTGCTCGTCGCCGAGCCCCGCACCGAGCTGCACCAGACGCTCGCGGCCGGGGTGCGCGGCGTGGTCGCGGAGCGCGATGTCGACGCCGTGCTCATCCCGACCCTGCACGCGGTCCTCGCCGGCCAGATCGTGGTGCCGCCGCAGGAGCGCCCTGCGCTCCAGCGCCCCGTGATGTCGCACCGCGAGAAGCAGGTCCTCGAGCTGGTCGTGCTCGGGCTGACCAACCAGCAGATCGCGGGCCGCCTCTACCTGTCCGAGAGCACCGTCAAGAGCCACCTGAACTCCGTCTACTCGAAGCTGGGCGTCCGCTCGCGCAGCGAGGCGACGGCGCTCACGCTGGACCCGACGCTCGATCTGGGGCTGCGCCTGCCCGGCGTCCTCGCCGCCGCGGTGTCCACCTCGCCGGCGTTCGCACAGGCCGGGACGTGACATGAGCGCCCCGGCCCTCCTGTCCGACGACACGGACGGGGAGCGCGCTGAGGCTCAGAGCGGGAGTACGACGCGGGTGCTGCTCGTGTGCTCCTCGGGCGGGCACCTGTTCCAGATGCAGGCGCTCCGCCCGGCGTGGGACGGCATGGAGCGCACGTGGGTGACGCTGCCCGGCGCCGACGTCGAGCACCTGCTGGCCGGCGAGAAGGTGGTGCTGGCGCACGGGCCGACCAACCGCAGCCTGCGCAAGTTCCTGCGCAACCTCCCGATCGCCTGGCGCGAGATCCACGGGCGGCGCCCCGACGCGGTCCTGTCCACCGGCGCCGCCCTAGCGGTGCCGTTCTTCATCGTCGGCAAGCTGCACCGGCGGCGCTGCATCTACGTCGAGAGCCTCACGCGCACCGAGGGGCTGTCGCTCAGCGGCCGGCTCGTCTATCCGCTCGCCGACGCGTTCTTCGTGCAGTGGCCGACGGCGGTCCGGGGCCACGCGCGCTACAGCGGGAGCATCATCGGATGATCTTCGCGACGGTCGGGACCCACCACCAGCCGTTCGCCCGCTTCCTGGCGGCGCTGCGCGACCTCGACGACGAGGTGATCGTCCAGTACGGCCGCAACGAGCGTCCCGAGTGGGCCGCGCGCGCGGAGGCGTTCATGCCGTTCAAGGACATCCTGGAGTGCATGCGCACGGCGGACGCCGTCGTGACGCACGCCGGCGTCGGAAGCATCCTGTCCGCCAGCACGCTCGGGCAGGTGCCGATCGTGGTGCCGCGCCTGGCGCGGCTGGGCGAGCACGTCGACGACCATCAGGTCGAGCTGTCACGGGCACTGGGGCGAGGAGGCCGCGTGGTCGTCGTCTGGGAGGGCGACGACCTGTCGGCGGCGATCACGTCCGTGCGATCGCTCGCGAGCCCGGAGCGGCTGCGCGTGACCCCGCTGCACGCCGCCGTGCGCGAGGCGCTCGTCACCGGCTCGGCCGGCGGCGCCGCCGTCACCAGCCGAGCGCGCGCATGACCGGGCGCCGGAACCCCGGCGGCAGGCGCCGCGCGCCCGCGGCGACGTGCGGGGCGAGCCGGGCGACCGGCGCGTGCGACATCAGCACGGTGTCGACGCCCGGATCGGCCGCCGCGACGCGCTGCTTGTAGGGCTCGTCGCCGACTCCGAAGCGGAACGCGCTCAGGCCGTCCTCGAACGCGCCGCGGATCATGCGCATCAGCAGCACGAAGCCGACCCGGTACTCGTCCCAGCGCGGGTCGCGGCCCAGCTGGTAGTACCACTCCACGCCGGCGTGGCGAAGGCCGTAGTACGCCGCCGCGGGCTGGTCGTCCACGACCGCGAAGCACAGCCGCAGCCAGCCCTGGGCGAGCGCCCGGGCGGCGAAGTCGCGGTGGAACGCCTCGCGTGCGGGCGTGAACGCCTTCGACTCGTCGCCCCAGCGCAGGTGGTGCAGTCGCACGAGCTCGTCGAAGTGCCCGCTCAGGGTGGCCGGGTCGTCGGCGAACCGGAACTCGAGCCGGTGCTCGCGTGCGAGCCGGCGCTCCATGCGCCGCGCCTGGGACCGGAAGTTCGAGCTGCGCGACGCGAGCCACGCGTCATATGTGCGGCCCTCGATCGGCAGCAGCGGGCTGCTCTCGCTGCGCACGGCGCCGCCGCGCAGGCGCGGCGCGAGCGCGCTCTCGCTCGCCAGCCGCTCCGCCAGCAGCAACCCGCCGGGTCCGAGCTCGGCCACGGTGCGCCGCAGCCCGGCCGCCGCGAGCGGGAGGTCGGCCGGCTCGCACAGCGGGCCGAGCTGGGCCGCCGGGCCGTGGCCGAGGAAGCGGATCAGCGTGACCGGTCCCCGGCGCTGGGCGTACAGCGGCAACAGCCCGACCACGCGCCCGTCGGGGGCGCGCATCCGGCGCACGAGCAGCTCGCCGCGCGGCGCGAGATGGGTCCACCACGCATCGACCCAGTCGAAGGTCGCGAACGGGTTGCCCGCGCGCCCGGCGGCCGCGTCCCACTCGCTGCGTGCCCCGGCCAGCGTTCCCAGCGGCTCGAGCTCGATGCCCATGTGCGCCATGTCGCCCGAACATACGGGCGGCGCGCCGGCGGTGCTGCCGCGACGGTCCGTTTTTCGAACTGGTGCGGGCCGGGCGGCGCGCCTAGATTCGACGCGATGAGCTGCACCGAAGCGCCGGCAACCGCGGACGGTCGCGGCGGGCGCACCGGGCCGCAGGCGCTGTCGGTCACGCCACGACAGGTCACGCTCGTGCTGGGGACCGCCGCCGCCGTCATCGTCGCCTACGGTTTGATCACGCGCGTGCTGGCCGAGCCGTTCCCGCAGCCCTTCGAGGAGCTGTCCCGGCTCGGCGACGAGCGCCGCCTGCCGTCCTGGTTCCAGTCCGGGAGCCTGCTGCTCGCGGCCGGGCTGTGCGTGGCCTGCGCGGGGGTCAGCCAGGTCAGTGCGGTGCGCTGGAAGATCCTCGCGGCGATCGTGGCGCTCGCCTCCGTCGAGGAGACCGCCGGCGTCCATCGCGCGTTCCGCCAGCAGCTCGCGGGCACCCCGGGCAACGGCGCGGTGGTCGACTACGCGGCCATCGCGCTCCTCGTCGGGCTGCTCGCGGCCGGCGCACGCTCGATGGTCGGCGAGCTGGCGCCGGCCACGCGCCGCCTGCTGCTGCGGTGCGTCGCCACCTACGTCACCGCGCTGCTGCTCGACGCCGCCGGGCACGCGATCACGGACCGCAGTCTCGCCGACGACCTGCTCGGCATGCTCGAGGAGGGCCTCGAGTCGGGCGCGGTCGTGCTGCTCGCTGCGGCGCTGGTGAGCCAGCTGACCGGGGCGATCCTGACGGTCGCACCGGGTCCGGAAACCTGAGGCGCCGCGGCCACTCGAGCGACCGCGGGGCCACCGCGGTCCAACCCGATAGCAACCGCCTGATCACCGGCCGGTTTACGGGGCCTCTAAGGCCGCCTTTCCGGATCGTCAGACGCGGCGCGATTTCCCAGTTTCGCGCTTCAGACGAACGTCCAATGGGGTAAAGCCGCAACCGCCTCGGGGCCGATGGGGACGTGAGCAGCGCCGGGTCGAGCTGTCGGCTTCGCCAGATCCT
>JAXDHL010000092.1:0-14503 GCA_034664525.1 Solirubrobacteraceae bacterium | reverse complement strand
GGAACTGCGCGTCCGTGGAGGAGAACGCGTGGCCGCTGGTCCCCGGTTTCACGACGTAGAAGCGATACGAGACGTTGGCCGGATGCGCCGCGGCCTGGATCGAGGCCAGTCCCGGGTTGCCGATCGGCGTCGGCGGCAGCCCGCGGTTCAGGCGCGTGTTGTACGGCCCCGGGCGCTGCAGCTGGGACACCTTCAGCGGCGAGGTCCAGTCGTTCTCCGCGTAGCGGATCGTCGCGTCGATCCCGAGCGGCATGCCGTCCTTGAGGCGGTTGTAGATGACGGCGGCAACGAGCGGGCGCTCGCGGTCGAGCTGCGTCTCGCGCTCGACCATCGAGGCGATGATCAGGACGTCGTAGCGGGTCAGGTTCTTCTTCTTGGCGCGCGTGTAATCCACGCCGGCCGTCTGGTCGCGGTAGGCGGCGAGCTGCTTGGTGACCAGGGTCTTCGCCGATGCGCCCGACACCAGGTCGTAGGTGGCCGGGAACAGGAACCCCTCGAGCGTCCCGGTCGCCTTCGGCAGGCCGAGACGGTGGGCGGCACTGAGCGCGGCTGAGGACGCGGTGGCCTTCAGATAGGACCCCTGGACGCCGGCCTTGGCGACCCTGGGCGCCATCTCGCTGCGCGACAGGCCCTCGGGCAGCGTGAGCTTGAACGTCTTGACGACCTTCGCCTTCGGCCCCGCGGTCAGCGCGTCGAGCGCCGCGCCGTAGGTCATGCCGTGCTGGAGCGTGTAGTGACCCGGCTTCAGGCCGCCGCGGCGGCCGGTGATCGTGGCGTTGATCGAGAAGAAGCTGCCGCTGTCGACGACGCCCTTGGCCGCCAGCAGCGTGCCGATCTGGCCGGCGTTGGTGCCGGCCGGGATCGTGACCTGGACGGTTCCGGTGGGGGCGCCATGGACCGGCTGGAACGTCTTGACGATCCCGTACGCGAGTGCGGCGACGAGCAGCACGACCACGAGCATCAGGACGCGGCGGCGACCGCGCGACGGCGGCCGCGAGGCGGGCGGGAGCGGGCGCCGGGGCGCGCTCGGCTTGGGCTTGGGCCGGCGCCCGTCGGAGCCGGCGCGCGGCGGGGCGGCGCGGCGGCGCACGGCGACCGGTTGCGGCGGCTGGGCGGGCGCGGCCCGCGGGACGGTGGGCCGGAAGCCCGGATCGCGCCCCTTCCCGGCGCCGACGGGCTCGGGCTCGCGCTGCGCCTGCGCGTAGGTGGCGGTGGGCTCCTCGGCGGGCTCGTCCGCGGGATCCGGGTCCAGCCAGGACTCAGGCTCGGTGACCTGGCGCACCGGCTCCGGCACGCGCACCGGCTCGGCCTCGGCGGCCGGGAGCGGAGCGGGGTCCGGCTCGGGGTCGGGGATCGGATCCGGCTCCGGAAGCGGCGCGGGATCCGGCTCGGGCACGGGCTGCGGGCCGACCGATTCCGGCGGCGGCTCCATGCCGCGCCGGCGCATGCGCTCGGCAGCGGCCGCGGCCCGTTCCTCGGCCGTGCGCGCACCAGGGTCGGAGGTCTTTCGGCGTCCGATCACGCCCCCAGTGTGACGAACGACCCCGACGGCGCGCGTTCAGGACGCTTCCGAGCCGCCCGCACCGGTCGGGTCGACGACCATCAGCAGCGACTCGGGCTCGCCGTCCTCCCGGCTCTGGAGCCGGATCTCGCCCTTGATCAGCACCATCAGGCCCTGGCCGTGCATGTAGGTGCTCTGGACCTCGGCGTAGCGCTGCTCGCCGGCGACGATCGCGGCCATCTCGTCCGTCTGCTCCTTATAGGTGCCGCGGTCGAGCACGGACGGCCAGGTCGCCTTGCCGAACTCGTGCTCCTTGTAGCCGACGAGCTTGGAGAACGCGGGGTTGAGCTGCGTGAAGCGGCCCTTGAGGTCGAGCACGGCCATCGGGCGCGGATCGTCGTCGAAGCCGGGGCGCGACGGGCGCGCCGGCGGCGCCGCCTTCTTTGGCGCGACCCGCTGCTGCGGCGGTCGGCCCAGGCCGGCGCGGCCGTCGGACTCCGGACGCGGGCCGGCGGTCAGCATCTGCTTCCAGACCTCGGTGAACTTCTCCGACGTGGCCTCGTTGACCGCGCCGACCTTCTCGGCGGCGGCACGGGCGGCGTCGGCGTCCCGGCGCGCGGCGACCGCGGCCTGGCGCGCCTCGTCGAAGCCCTTGCGCAGGTCGCCCATCGTGGCCAGCGCGGCCCGCATCTCGGAGCGCAGCTCCTCGATCGCGTCGTCATTTGAGGCGGTCGGCTCGTGGGCGGCGGCGCGGGCGGCCGCGGCCTCCTCGCGCAGCGTGCCGAGCTCCTCGCGCAGGTCGTCGAGCCCGCGACACGCCTGCTCGGCGTCCGTCCGGGCGGCCATCAGCTCCGCAGCGGCCTCGGCCAGCCGCTGCTCGAGGTTCGTGCGGCTGACGCCGGACTCGGTCCGCGTGGCGGCGAACTCCGTGGCCAGCGACTCCAGCCGGCCCATCGCGCCGGCGACTGAGTCGCGCAGGCTGTCGATCCGCGCCTCGAGGCCGTCGGGGACGGCCGGGGCGGACTCCAGCGCGTCCAGCCGGGCCGACAGGATCCGCACGGCGCCGTCGTCGCGCAGCGTCTCGATCGCGTCGCGGTGCGCACCGACCTCGTCGGTCAGCGTGGCGACGACCTCGGTGGCGACCGCGTGGGAGATGTCCCCGACGCCCGCGGCGAGCTCGCGTGCGGACGCCGCGCTCGCCTCGGCGGCGGCAGCCTGCTCGCGCGCCCCGGCCGCCTCGCCGGCGGCGTGCTCGGCCTGCTCGCGCGCGGCGGTCACGAGCTGCTCGAGCCGGGCCACGACCGCCCGTGCCTCGCCGGCGTCGGCACGACTCTCGGAGGCGTCCTGCTGGGCGGAGCGCGCCAGCGCGGCGATCTCCTCGACGACGGTGTTCGACGCCTTGATCTCGTCGAGGACGTTGGCGGCGCCGCGGTCGACGAGGTCGATCCGCTCCGCGGCCTCGCGGGCGGTGCGCTGGGCGTCGCGCGCCTCCTCGCGCACCTCGGCGGTCTCCCCGCGGGCGGCGGCGGCCTCGGCCCGCGCCTCGTCGGCGCGGCGCGCGGCCTCCTCGGCCTCCGTGGTCAGGACGTCGAGGCGGGCGCGGGCGGCCTCCGCCTGCTCATGCAGGGCGTGGAACTCGCCGCGCGCGGCGTCCACGAACGCCGACACCTCGGACTCCGAGGCGGCCGCGGCAGCCCGCGCGGGCGCCTCGCGGGCCTCGCGCTCGAGCGCGGCACGGGCCTCCTCGGCTCCGCGCAGCGCGTCGCGGACCTGCTGGCGGGCCTCGTCGCGCTCGCGGCGCGCATCCTCGAGCCAGCCGCGGATCTCGTCGTGCTCGCGACGCAGGGCGTCGACGTCGTGGCGTGCCTGGCCGTCGCCGTCGGCGAGCTCGTTCAGGCGCGCCTGCAGCCGCCCGGCTTCGTCGCGCGCCTCGGCGTGGGCGCTGCGCAGCTCCTCGGCCTGGGCGCGCAGCGTCTCGATCGCGGCGCGGGCCTCCTCGGCCTCGCGGTGGGCGTCCTCGAGCCGGCGGCGGTCCTCGTCCGACAGCGTGACGTCGCCCGGGGCGTCGACGTGGGCGCGCAGCCGGGCGGTCTCCTCGGAGAGCTGCTCGAGGCGGGCGAGCGTCGCGCGCAGCTCGTCGCGCAGCGGGGCGGCGTCGTCACGGGCGCTCGCTTCCTCGACACCGGCCTCGACGGCCTCGATGCGCTCCAGCAGCGCGTCGCGGGCGGCCTGGGCGGCCGCCTCCTCGGCGGCGCCGTGCGCCTGCTCGAGCGCGGCCATGCGCTCGGCCAGCTCGGCACGGGCGGCGTCGACGGCGGCGTGCGCGTCGCGCGTGGCGCCGGCGGCGTCGTGCTCCAGCGCGTCGAGCCGCGCCAGCAGCTCGGTCCGCTGCGCCTCGAGCTCCGCGGCCCGGCTGCGCTCGATCTCGGCGATCCGGCCCTGCTCGGCAGCGAGCCCGGCCGCCTGCTCGGCGGCGCGCTCGACCCGCTCGACGCGAGCCAGCAGCTCCAGGCGCTCGGCCTCGCCCGCGGCGCCGACCGGGCGCTCGGCGAGCTCGGCCTTCGCATCCAGCGCGGCACGCTCGGCGGCCTGGGCGCGCAGCTGGGCGTCGGCAGCCTGGGCGGCCGCACCCTCCATGATCCGCGAGCGCTCCTCGAGATCCTCGATGCGCTCGGTCGCCCACTTCAGGCGGTCGATGACCGCGCGGGCGTCCTCGAGGTCGTAGACGTCGGTCCCCTGGACGTCGGGCGCCTCGTACATCTGGATCCGCGACTGCAGCTCCTCCTCGGCCGCGGCGGCGTCCGCCTCGCGGCGGGCCATCGCGTCCTCCATCCACGGCGTGGGGACCAGCGGGCGGAAGGCGATCAGGGTCCCGGCGGTGCGCCAGCCCTCCCACGGCTGGCGCTCGTCGGCGAGCGCCTGACGCAGCGCGGTGATGACGACCGGATGCTGCTGGCGCATCCGCATCAGCATCATCTCGATCGGCAGCTCGAAGCTCAGGTCCTCGAGGAACAACGAGAAGTCGAAGCCCTCGTCGAGCTTGACGGGGACGAAGACGGACTCCATCCGGAACTGGCCCCCGCCCGGCCGGTTGGCGTCGAGCTCGAGCCGCCCGCGGGCACCCGGCAGCTCGCCGGTCTCCACGAACTTGCGCCAGGTGTCGGCCTCCGGGCTCAGCCCCGCCGGTTCGACCAGGCGGCCGAAGAACGGCTCGCCCAGGGCCTCCTCGGCCGGCAGGCCGAACAGCAGCTCGGCCGGGTCGCTCCACTTCGACAGCGCCCCCTGGCCGTCGGTGAGGACGAAGAGGCCGGAGATGATCTGGCGCAGGAGCTGGTCGAGCGCGTCATCCTCGCCGGAGGCGGCGCCGGGTGGGACCGGGCTGGACGCTGGGACGTGCGGCGCTGCGATGTCCATCTCCTCCAGGGTCGTCATCTGCGGCCCCGGACTTGAGTGCTACGCGTGACGCGCCAGCCAGTCCTCGAGCAGGACGGCCGCCGCGCGCGAGTCCTCGGCCGCCCGGCCGCCCTTCTTGGCGGCGATCCGCGTGGTGAAGCGCTCGTCGTAGACCTCGACCGGGACGTCGAGCGCGTCCTCGAGCCGGCTCGCGAACGCGCGCGCGGCGCGCGTCTGGTCGGTGTCGCGACCCGACAGCCCCACCGGGAGACCGACGACCACCCGCTCGGCCTCGGTCTCGCCGGCGAGCTCGACCACGCGTCGCAGGCCCTTGCGCGTGTCCGGGCGCTGCACGGGCTCGAGCGGCGTCGCGACCGTCCCGGTCGGGTCCGAGACCGCGGCGCCGCAGCGGGCGGCGCCGTGGTCCAGCGCCAGGACCCTCATCCCAGCGCGCGTTCGATCTCGGCGCGGGCCGTGTCCAGCGCCTCGGCCAACTTGCCGGGGTCACGGCCGCCCGCCTGCGCCATCGTGTCGCGCCCGCCGCCGCCGCCGCCCACGACCTGCGCCGCCGCCTTGACGATCGCGCCCGCCTTCGCGCCGCGCTCGACCGCCGCCGGCGTCGCCGACGCGATCAGCGACACGCGACCCTCGCCGGCCGCACCGAGGACCACCACGGACACCTCGCCGAGCCGGCCGCGCAGCCGGTCCGCGAGGTCGGGCAGCGCCTTCGGGTCCGCGACCGACACCTCGGCGACGAGCACGCGCGCGCCACCGATGTCGACGGCGGCGTCGGTCGACACCTCGGGCGACGAGGTCGCGCCCTCGCGCAGCGCCTTCTCGAGCTCGCGCCGCTTGGCCATCAGCGCGCCCGCCGCCTCGGCCGCGTTGTCGACCGGCGTGCGCAGCGCCGCCGCGGTGTCGGCCAGCAGGCGGTCGTGGCGGCGCAGCAGCGCCACCGCCTCGGGCCCGGTGAGCGCCTCGATCCGGCGCACGTTGGCCGCGCTCGAGGTCTCGGTGGTGATGTGGAAGACGCCGATCTCGGCCGTCGAGCGCACGTGCGTGCCGCCGCACAGCTCGCGCGACCAGGCGCCGTCGCCGACCTCGACCATCCGTACGACGTCGCCGTACTTCTCGCCGAACAGCGCCATCGCGCCGAGCGCCTTGGCCTCCTCGAGCGTGGTCGTGATCGCGCGCACCGGGTGGTTGTCGAGGATGAACGCGTTCACGCGGTCCTCGACGCGGGCGAGCTCGTCATCGGTCAGCGGCGCCGAGTGGGTGAAGTCGAAGCGCAGCTTGTCGGGACCGACGTAGGAGCCGGCCTGGCGGACGTGCGTGCCGAGCGTCTCGCGCAGCGCCGCGTGCAGCAGGTGCGTCGCGGTGTGGTTGCACTCGGTCGGCCGGCGCACCGCGCGGTCCACGCGCGCGATCACCCGCTCGCCGGTCTCCAGCGAGCCCTCGATCGGCTCGAGCACCAGCGTCTGGTCGTCCCCGACCCGCACGACGCCGGCCACGCGCGCCCGGCAGTCGCCGTGCTCGCACTCGACGACGCCGCCGTCGGAGATCTGCCCGCCGCCCTCCGCGTAGAACGGGGACTCGACGAGCTTCGCCAGCAGGTTGCCGTTCGCGCGCCCCACGGACGCGACCTCGGTCGCCTGCTCGAGCGTCTGGTAGCCGGTGAACGTGGTCGGGTCCGCGCCGGAGGCGAACGCGCGCGCCCGCTCGCGCAGCTCGTCGCGGGCGCCGCGGCCCGGGCCGCCCGCGCGCGACTGGTCGCGGGCCGCGTTCATGCGGTCCTCGAAGCCCTGCTGGTCGACGCCCAGGCCCTGCTCGGCCGCCAGCTCGACGGTCAGCTCGAACGGGAAGCCGTAGGTGTCGTGCAGCAGGAACGCGTTGTCGGCGCCGATGCCCTCCCGGCCCTCCTCGCGCGCGCGTTCGATCATGTCGTCGAGCAGCCGCTGGCCCTGGTCGATCGTGCGCCCGAACGCCTCCTCCTCGCGCGACAGCCAGAGGTCGACGGACTCGCGCTGCTCGATCAGCTCGGGGTACTCGTGGCCCATCAGCTCGCGCACCTGCTCGGCGAACCGCGGCAGGAACTGCTCCTCGATGCCGAGCCGGCGGCCCTGGTGGATCGCGCGGCGCATGATCTTGCGCAGCACGTAGCCGCGATCCTCGTTGGACGGGACGACGCCGTCCGCCACCAGGAAGGACATCCCGCGCGTGTGGTCGGCGAGGATGCGCAGCGCGCGGTCGGCCGCCGGATCGCCGGCGTCGTAGTGCTTGCCCGACAGCTCCTCGCCGAGCTGGATCAATGGGAGGAACTGGTCGGTCTCGAAGACCGACGTGGTGCCCTGGAGGATCGCCGCCATGCGGTTGAGGCCCATGCCCGTGTCGATGCTCTGCGCCGGCAGCGGGGTCAACGTCCCCACCGGGTCCTGGTTGAACTGCATGAACACGAGGTTCCAGTACTCGAGGAAGCGCTCGTTGTCGCCGCCGGGCAGGTCGTCGGGCTCCCCGAAGTCCAGCCCGCGGTCCAGGTAGAGCTCGCTGCACGGCCCGCACGGACCCGTCGGGCCCGCCTGCCAGAAGTTCTCCGAGCGCGGGAGCAGGACGATCCGCGAGCGCGGGACCCCGATCCGCTCCCAGGCCTCGATCGCCTCCTCGTCGGGGCCGAGGCCGAGTGCGTCGTCACCCTCGAAGACCGTGATCCAGATCTTCTCCGGGTCGAAGCCGAAGCCCTGCGTCGAGAGCTCCCACGCGAACTCCGCCGCGCCGTCCTTGAAGTAGTCGCCGATCGAGAAGTTGCCGAGCATCTCGAAGCACGTCAGGTGGCGCGTGGTCGTGCCGACATGGTCGATGTCGGGCGTCCGGAAGCACTTCTGACAGGTGGTGAGGCGATTGTGGGGCGGCTTCTCGATCCCCTGGAAGTAGGGCTTGAGCGGATGCATTCCCGCCGTGGTCAGCAGCACCGACGGGTCGTGCTGTGCCGGGACCAGCGACCCAGACCGCAGGCGCTTGTGGTCGCGCGCCTGAAAGAAGGACAGGAACGTGTCGCGGATCTCGTCGGACCTCATGGTCCCCTGAGACTAACCCCGCCCCAGCCCGGCCCGCCTGCGACGCCAGTAGGCTCGAACCTGGTGCCCGCCGCGGTCGTCCTCGTCCTCGCCTCGCTGCTCCATGTCGGCTCGAACGTCGGCTATGCGGCGGTGTTCGGGCTGATCGCGATCGAGACGATGGGGATCCCGGTGCCGGGCGAGACGGCGCTGATCGCCGCCGCGCTGGCCGCCAGCAACGGGTCGCTGTCGATCGTGCCGATCGTGGTGCTCGCCGCGGCCGCGGCGATCTTCGGCGACAACGTCGGCTTCGCGATCGGGCGCCGCTGGGGGCGGCGGATCTTCGAGAAGCCGGGCATCGCCTACGACCAGCGGCTGGCGCTGCTGGACATGGGCGAGCCGTTCTTCACCAAGCACGGGCCGAAGGCGGTCTTCCTCGGGCGCTGGGTGAGCGGGCTGCGGATCGCGTCCGCCTGGCTGGCGGGGATGAACAAGATGCGCTGGCCGACGTTCCTGGTCTGGAACGCGCTGGGCGGGATCTTCTGGGCCTGCGCGGTCGGCTTCGGCGCCTACTTCGCCGGGCACGCGTTCGAGCAGGTGATCACCAAGATCGGCGTCTACGGCGCGGTCGGGGTCGGCCTGATCGTGGTCGCGCTCGTGGCCTGGCGCCACCACTCCGCCTCGGAGGCGCTCAAGGAGCGCGGCCGGGCGATCCGCGAGCGCCGCGAGGCCGAAGCGGCGGCCGCCGGCCCGGCCGACTGACCGGTCAGGCGATCGTGCCGACGCCGACGACGGCGTCGCCGCGCAGCAGCACCGCGGCCTGACCCGGTGCCGCGCCGAGCACCGGCTCGCCGAGGTGCAGCACGAGCTCCGGGCCGTCCCCCTCGACGCGGCACGGCAGCGCCTTCGAGCGGTAGCGGAGCTTGACCGCCTCGACCTCGTCCGGCGAGCGGTGCAGGACCGCGCCGCGCACGGCGACGCGGTCGGTGCGCAGCGCGTCGCGCGGGCCGACGGTGACGGTGTTCGCGGCCGGGTCGGTGCGCAGGACGTACAGCGGTTCGGCGGCCGCGACGCCGATGCCCTTGCGCTGGCCGACGGTGAAGTGGTGCTGACCGGGATGCGCGCCGACGCGCACGCCGGCGGCGTCGAGGATCGCGCCCGGCACGTCGCCCTGGGCGCCGTGCTTGGCCAGGAACGCGGCGCGGCCCGTGCCGGCCAAGAAGCAGAGGTCCTGCGACTCCTTCTTGGCGGCGACGGCGAGGCCGGCCTCGGCCGCCAGCGCGCGCACCTCGGGCTTGGTCAGCTCGGCCAGCGGGAACCGCAGCCGCGCGAGCGTCGCCGGCGCGGTGGCGGCGAGCATGTAGGTCTGGTCCTTGGCCGGATCGGCGGCGAAGCGCAGCAGCCCGTCGGCGGTCTTGCGGGCGTAGTGACCGGTGGCGAGGTCGGCGGCCCCGAGCGCGTCCGCGAGCTCGACCATCGCGTCCAGGCGGACGTGGCCGTTGCAGCGCACGCACGGGTTGGGCGTCAGTCCCCGGGCGTGGTCGTCCAGCCACGGCTGCACGACGCCGGCGCGGAACTCCGCGCGCAGGTCGAGCGTGAGGTGCGCCAGGCCGAGGCCGTGCGCGACGGCGCGCGCGGCCCGCACCGCGGACGCGCTGCAGCACGAGGCCTCGGCGTCGTTGTCGGGGTCGCGCCACAGCTCGAGCGTGACCGCCACCGCCTCGCGCCCGTCGCGGGCGACCAGCAGCGCCGCGACTGCCGAGTCGACGCCGCCGCTCATGGCGACCAGCGTCCGGCCCGCGTCGGGCGCCAGCGCGGCGCCGGCCCGCGCAGCGGCCCCGAGCGCCTGGTGCAGTGCGTCGCTCGCCAGGTCGGCGGCGTGCAGCTTGCCGGGGCTCAGCCCGCCGAGCTCGGCGGCGATCGCCGCGCTCCCGACGCGGGCGGCGTCGAGCAGCCGCTCGCCGCGGACGAGGTGGACGGCGGCGCTGCCGGCCGCCTGGGCGGCGCCGCAACCGCTCGCGTCGAAGCCGGCGGCGGTCACGCGGTCGCCCTCGACGGTCACACGCACTTCCACCAGGTCGCCGCAGATCGCTCCGCCGGCCACGCCGGCGTGGGCACCGCCGGCGCCGCGTCCGGTCGGGTGCTCGAGGTGCTCGCGCAGACCGAGCGGCTCCATCCGGGCGAGTCTAGGTCTGAAGCCGCCCGGCAACGACCGAAGCCCGCGGTCCGCGGGCTCCGAGACGCTCTGAGGAGGAGAGTTGGTTACCCGGCGCGCAGTGCGTCGGACACGGCCTGGTCGATCGTCTCGCGATCGACGTAGCCGGTGAGCAGGTCGCCCCGGAGCTTGCGGTCGACGACGACCACGCTCGGCGACTGCTGGACGTCCACCCCGCGGGTGATCATCGCGTAGCGGGCGATGTCGGCGACCTTCGCGACGTGGACGGCGACGGCGCCGTGGTGGCTGCCGACGCCCCGGAGCGCCTGGCGCACGGCACGGTCGTCGGCGCCCTTCGGATTCCAGAAGAGCATGACCAGCACCTTCTTGTCCGCCATCGCCTTGGCGACGTCGAGCGGCAGGCTCGGCGTACCGGCCTGCGAGGACTTCGCGGCGGCGGCGCCGGCGGGGGCGGGCCGGGCGGCCTGCGTCTTGGCGACGGCCCCGCCCGAGCTGGACGTCGTCGCCGGCGACTGGCCGGCGCTGCGGGCCTGCGCGGCCTCGGTGGCCTGCTTGGCGGCCTGCGCCTTCTGCACGTCGCGGCCGAGCGAGGTGCTGGCGGTCGCGTTCGGGTCCTTGGCCGGGACGGTCGTCGCGGCGGGCGACGGAGCGGTCGCGACGGTCCCGCCACCCGGCTTCAGAAAGGCGAACCAGGCGGCCAGGAACACGACGGAGCCGATGAGGAGGATGCGGACTGGCGGCGAGATCTGGCTCATGTCACTGCCTCCATCGGCAGGAGCTGTCCAGATCCTTAGTTTCTAGCTGCGGGGTGGCGCCAGCGACTTCAGCCCGAGCTCGGCGAGCTGCTGCGCGTCGACCGGAGCGGGCGCGCCGGTCAGCGGATCCGACCCGCTGGCGGTCTTCGGGAATGCGATCACGTCGCGGATCGACGGCTCGCCCGCGACGATCGCGACGATCCGGTCCAGTCCGAGCGCGATCCCGCCGTGCGGCGGTGCGCCGTAGCGCAGTGCGTCCAGCAGGAAGCCGAACCGCGCCTGCGCCTCCTCGGGGCCGATCCCCAGCGCGTCGAACACCTTCTGCTGGACCTCGGCGGTGTTGATGCGGATCGAGCCGCCGCCGATCTCGCTGCCGTCGAGCACCAGGTCGTAGCCGCGCGACTTCAGCTTTCCCGGGTCCGACCAGTCGCCGGTCGGGGCGGTGAACGGATGGTGCAGCGCGTCGTAGCGCCCGGCCTGCTCGTCGTAGGCGAACATCGGGAAGTCCACGACCCAGAGGATCTGGTGGTGCTCGCCGGCCAGCTCGTAGCGGCGCGCGAGCTCCAGTCGCAGCTCGCCGAGCACCGTGGCCGCGGTCTCCTGCGCGTCGGCGACGATCAGCAGCAGATCGCCGGGCTGCGCGCCGAGCGCGCGCGAGATCTCGGCGCGCACCGGCTCCTCGACCGGCTTCGCGGACGTGCGCTCCCAGCCGCCGTCCGGACCGGCGACCGCCCACACGAGGCCCTTGGCGCCGAAGCGCTTGGCGTGCTCGGTCAGCTCGTCGAGCTCGCGGCGGGTGACTTCGCGGGTGCCGGCGTTGAGCCCGCGGACGGTCTCCTGCGACGCGAAGACCTGGAAGGCCGTCTGGGCGATCGCCTCCTCGAGATCGCCGATCTCGAGCCCGAACCGGAGGTCCGGCCGGTCCGAGCCGTACCTGCGCATCGCGTCGTCGTAGGACATACGCGGCCACGGCGTCGGCGCGACCCCGAAGCCGGCCTCCTCGAACACGCGCGACATCAGCCCCTCCATCAGGCCGATGACGTCGTCCTCCTCGACGAAGCTCATCTCGAGGTCGAGCTGCGTGAACTCCGGCTGGCGGTCGGCGCGCAGGTCCTCGTCGCGGAAGCAGCGCACGATCTGGTAGTAGCGCTCGTAGCCGGCGATCATCAGCAGCTGCTTGAACAGCTGCGGCGACTGCGGCAGCGCGTAGAAGGCGCCGGGCGCCATCCGCGCCGGCACCAGGAAGTCGCGCGCGCCCTCCGGCGTCGAGCGCGTGAGCATCGGCGTCTCGATCTCGAGGAAGTCGCGCGCGTTGAGGTAGTCGCGCATCGAGCGGGCGATCGTGTGGCGCAGCACCATGTTGCGCGTCATCTGCTCGCGGCGCAGGTCGATCACGCGGTGCTGCAGGCGCAGCAACTCGTCGACAGCCTTGTCGTCGTCGACCGGGAACGGCGGCGTGACCGCCTCGGCCAGGCGCTCGGCGGCGGCGACCGACAGCTCGATCTCCCCCGTCGCCAGCCTCGGGTTCACGTTGCCGGCCTCGCGGGCGACGACGGTGCCGGTCGCGGTCAGGACGTGCTCGGCGCGCAGCGTCTCGGCCAGCGCGTGCGCCTCCGGGGCGCTCTCCGGGTGGAAGACCAGCTGCACGAGGCCGGAGCGGTCGCGCAGGTCGATGAAGATCAGCCCGCCGTGGTCGCGCCGGCGGTGCACCCAGCCGGCGACGCGGACCGTCTCCCCCACGTCGCTCGCCCGCAGCTCGCCGGCCCAGCGGTCGCGGTACGCGTTCGCGCGCGGCGTGATCACATCCGCCCCCGGATGTGGTGCATGACCGTGTCGGCCGCGACCGTCTGCTGGGTTCCCGATTCCATGTCCTTGAGCGCGACGCCGCCAGCGTCGAGCACGGCAACGTAGCGGGCGCCGAGCTTCCCGGCCTGCTTGAAGACGCCCTTGATCGAGCGCCCGGCGAGTTCGAGCCGGGCCGCGTGGCCCGCCCGGCGGATCTCGTCGGCCAGCTTGAACGCGGCCGTCCGCTGCTCGGGGCCGGCAGCGGCGACGTAGACGTCGACGACCGGCGGCGCGACCGCCGGGGCCTGGGCGGCGAGCAGCATCCGCTCGACGCCGGCGGCCCAGCCGCAGCCCGGCGTGGGCGGCCCGCCCAGCTGGGAGATCAGCCCGTCGTAGCGGCCGCCGCCGCCGACGCCGGACTGAGCGCCCAGCGCGTCGGACGTGAACTCGAACACGGTGCGGGTGTAGTAGTCCAGACCGCGCACGAGCGTCGGGTCGAGCTCGTAGGCGACGCCGGTGGCGTCCAGCAACTCGCGCACGGTGTCGAAGTGCTCGGCGTCCTCGGGGCTCAGGCGGTCCTGCAGCAGCGGCGCGGCCGCCATCACCGCGCGCGTGCCGGCATGCTCGGCGTCGAACGCGCGCAGCGGGTTGAGCTCGATCCGGTCGCGGACCTCCGGCGAGAGCCGGTCCTCGTTGGCGCGCAGGTAGCCCTGCAGCTCCTCGCGGTAGGCGGCACGCGACTCGGGCTGGCCGAGTGAGGCGAGCCGCAGCCGGGTGCCCTGGACGCCCAGCGCCTCGAGCAGCTCGGCCAGCAGGACGATCAGCTCGGCGTCGACGGCCGGCTCCGACGCGCCGATCGCCTCGGCGCCGACTTGCCAGAACTGGCGGTAGCGGCCCCTCTGCGGGCGCTCGGCGCGGAAGAAGCTCGACAGGTACCAGAGCTTCACGGGCTGCGGGGCCTTGTGCATCCCATGCTCGAGGTAGGCGCGCGCGACCGGCGCCGTGCCCTCCGGGCGCAGGGTGAACGACTCGCCGCCGGCGCTCTCGAACGAGTACATCTCCTTCTGGACGATGTCGGTCGACTCGCCGACGCCGCGGGCGAACAGCTCGGTGGCCTCGAAGGTCGGCGTCTCGATGCGCTCGTAGCCGGCGCGCTCGAGGATGCCCTTGGCGGTGGCGGCGAGCGCATCGCGCGCGAGCGCGTCCTCGCCCAGCACGTCGAAGGTGCCGCGCGGTACCTGGAGGCGGTCGCTCAAACCAGCTCTTGCAGGAACGGGTTCGTCGCGCGCTCGCGCTCGAGCGTGGTCGGGCCCATGTGCCCGGGGGCGACGCGCGTCTCCCCCGGCAGCGTGTCCAGGAGGGTCGCGATCGAGCGCAGCAGGGTGGCGTGGTCGCCGCCCGGCAGGTCGGTGCGGCCGATCGAGCCCTCGAACAGCACGTCGCCGGAGAAGACCACCTGCTCGGACGGGATCGAGTAGGCGACATGGCCGGGCGAGTGGCCCGGGACGAACACGACGTCGATGTCGAAGCCGGCGAGCTGGAGCTTCTCGCCGCCGGCGACCAGCTGGTCGGCCTCGTAGGACTCGAACGGGCCGAAGCCGGGCCACGGGACGTAGCTCATGATGTCGGCGAGCACCTGCTTCTCGAGCTCGGGGCAGTAGACCGGCGCGCCGGTGTGGCGCGCCAGCGGCGCGACCGCCCCGACGTGGTCGAAGTGGGTGTGCGTGAGCAGGATCGCCTCGACCTGGATGCCGAGCTCGTCGATCGTGCTCAGCAGCAGCGGCGCCTCGTCGCCGGGATCGATGACGATCGCCGGTTCGGCGTCCTCGAGGCGGGCGATGAA
>JAXDHL010000091.1:0-5830 GCA_034664525.1 Solirubrobacteraceae bacterium | reverse complement strand
TCTGGGGCCTGTGCGACGACTGTCGCGACGAGCCGCGCGCGGCGGCGGGCGTCAGCTCCTGAGCGACGCCCGCCGCGCGGCGGTCCGGTCCTACTTCAGCGCGTCGAGGAACGCCTGCCCGGCGGGCGAGCCGACGCCGGTGACGTCGTCGTACCCGGGGCGGACCTTGATGGTGTTCCCGGTGTCGTCGAGCGTGCGCAGGGTCGTCCTCATGCCGTCGGCGGCGCTCTCGCCGTTGACGTAGTCGCTGCGGACGGCGGCATCCCAGCCCTTCGACGGGTCAGCCGGCGCCGGCGGGCCGCCGGCGATGTCGCGGAACGCGCCGGTCCCGGCCTTCTCATACAGCGCCGGGCTGGCGAATCCGTGCGCCGAGCCCTTGGCCTGGTCGGCCAGCGCCATCACGCCGGCGAACAGCGGCGAGGACAGCGAGGTGCCGCCGATCCGGTACTCGTCGTAGTAGGTGCCGTCCGAGAACGTCTGCGTCTGGCCGACGAGCATGCCGGTCGTCGGGTCGCCGACCATGGCGACGTCCGGCACCGCGCGGCCACCGGCGGCGCTCCAGCGGGTGGCGATGTCGGCCGGCACGACCGGCTTCTGCCACGACGGCTCGGCAAACAGCCGGCTCGTGCCGCCGCCGGCCCCGTACAGGTAGGTCGGCGACGTCCAGGCGCCGCCGGCCAGGCTGTAGCGCTTGGTGCCCCAGCCGGTCTCGAACGCGTAGCCGTTGCCGGCGTCGACGCCGAGCGACGTGCCGCCGACGGCGGTGACGTACGGGCTCGAGGCCGGCCAGTCGGTGGTCTGGTAGCCGACGTTGTTCAGCTCGTCGCCGTTGTCGCCGGACGAGAAGTACAGCCCGATGCCCTCGATCGCCGCCTGGATGAACGTGTCGTTGTACGGCTTGATGTAGCCCGGCGGCAGCAACTCGCTCGAGAAGCCGTACGAGTTGGTGACGATCTGGGCCAGCTTGCGGTCGACCACGTGGTTGAGCGCGGCATCGAGCGACGACCCGTTGTTCGGCGCGCCGACGTAGGTGATGTTCGCGCCCGGCGCCATCGAGTGGACCGCCTCGACGTCGAGCGTCTCCTCGCCGTACCAGCCGGACGGGTCGAACTTGCGGCTCTCCGGGTGCCGGTAGGTGCCCGGCGCGACGACCTGCGAGAACTGGTTCGCCTTGAAGGCCGGCAGGCCGTGCTTGGCCGAGTACGTGTTCACGTCGTCGACGATCGTCGGCGAGGCGAAGGCGTCGATCACGGCGACGGTCTGGCCGCTGCCGTCGTTGCCGGCCGCGATCGGGCCGGCGACGCCGTAGGCGCCCTGCAGCTGCGACGGCGTGTACCCGCACGGCGCGTACGGCTCGGTCTTGCCGTTGAAGACCGGCTGGTCGGTCGCGTATTTCTCGGCCCAGTAGGCCGAGCAGGGGGTCCCGTTGCGGAAGCCGGCCGACGGCGCGGCATCGGTCCCGGCGCGGTCCGGGTGGATCAGCAGCTGGCTCTCGTCGAGTCCGATCACGCCCGCGACGGCGCTCAGCGACGCCGGGACCCTGAGCGCGGTCGCCGGCGCGCGCAGCGTCCGGCCGTCGACGGCGTAGGTGTTGAGCGTCGTCGCGAACGCCGCCTCGGCCTCGGCGACCGTGCCCTCGGCGTCGACGTAGTGCCCGTTGAGCGGCGTGGCCACGATGCTGAAGCCGCTGTCCTTCAGCCACGTCTTGACCGCGTTGACGTCGGCGGCCGCCGGGGCATAGCGCTGGCGGAACTGCGCCGGCGAGAGGAACTTGCCGTAGCTGGCGCCGCCGGGCGTGGAGACGGCCTTGGCCAGCGCCTCGGCGCCCGACGCGTCGCGCCAGCCGAGGTAGACGCGGAATCCGACCCCGTCGGCGCCGGCGGCGTGGGCTTGCTTGGCGGACGCCTTCGCCCAGCCCGGCACGCTGCCGGACAGGCTGCGGGACGACGCCGCCCCGGCCGAGGCCGGAACTACGAGTGCGGCGACGGCCACAGCGGCCGTCAGTGCGCGGATGCGCATGCGGTACTACCCCCAGTTGTCGCGACTCCGGCGCCGGCCCCTCTTCCGGCGCCGCTGTTGGGCGGCAACCTACCGGTCGGACGCACGGATGTGGAACTGCATGCCCCACTCGCGCCCCACGGGAGCCGCCGGGTCCGTCGCCGGACGCGCTGCCTACGCGGCGACCGGCTCAGGCGCCCGGCTCGGCGCCCGCAGCTCGTAGCTGTCGCCGTCGAACGTGCGCAGCCCGCGCCGGAACGCGAACGTCCAGTCCGGCCACAGCGCGGCGATGCGGCCTGTGGAGTCGGCATACCACGACGCGCAGCCCGAGTTCCACACGGTTCCCTCGAGCTTGGCGTCGAGCTCGGCGTTCCACGCCGCCTCGGCGTCGGCTCGCACCTCGGCGGTCGCGGCGCCGCGCTCGCGCATCGTGCGCAGCGCGTCGAGCACGTAGGCCACCTGCGACTCGATCATGTAGACCATCGAGCCGTGGCCGAGGCCGGTGTTGGGCCCGAGCAGCATGAACAGGTTCGGGAAGCCCGGGACGGTGCACCCGCGGTGCGCGCGCATCGACGGCCCCCAGTGCTCGGCGAGCGTCCGCCCGCCCGCGCCGCGGACGCGGTGGGCGATCGGCATGTCGGTCACCTGGAAGCCGGTGCCGAAGATGATCGCGTCGACCGCGTGCTCGACGCCGTCGGCGGTGACCACGCCGGTCCGGGTGACCGCCTTCAGCCCGCCGGTGTGGAGCTCGACGTTGGGGCGGTCGAGCGCGGGATACCAGTCGTTGGACGGCAGGATCCGCTTGCAGCCGAGCGTGTAGTCCGGCGTGACCTTCCGCACGAGCGCGGGATCGGAGATCGACTGGCGCATGTGGCGCCTGGCGATCGCCTCGGCCGCCCGGAGGATGCGCGGGTACTTCACGAAGCCCAGCACGAGTGACTCGCGGCCGGCGTAGACCGCGGCGCGCGCGGCCTTCTGCAGCAGCGGGAAGCGCTTGTATACCGCGCGCTCGATGCCGGTCGTCGGGCGGCCCGGGTGCGGCATCACCCACGGCGGCGTGCGCTGGAAGACGTGCAACTGCTCGACGTCGGGGGCGATCTCGGGGACGAACTGGATCGCCGAGGCGCCGGTCCCGACCGCGGCGACCCGCTTGCCGCGGACGTCGTAGTCGTGGTCCCAGCGCGCCGAGTGGAACACCCGGCCCTCGAAGTCCTCGAGGCCCGGGGCCGCCGGCTGCTTGGGCTCGAACAGCGGCCCGGCGGCGGAGACCAGGACCCGCGCCGACAGCGTGCCCGACGAGGTCTCGACGGTCCAGCGCTGTGCCGCCTCGTCCCACGTCGCGCCGGTCACCGAGCAGCCGGTGGCGATGTGGGGGCGGACGCCGAAGTCGTCGGCGCAGCGACGCAGGTAGGCGCCGATCTCCGGCTGCCGGGAGTAGGTGCGCGTCCACTCGGGGTTGGGCGCGAACGAGAACGAGTAGAGGTTCGACGGGACGTCGCAGCCGCAGCCCGGGTAGGCGTTCCAGTGCCAGGTCCCCCCGACGTCGTCGCCGCGCTCGAGCACCACGAAGTCGTCCTGCCCCGCCTGCTTGAGCCGGATGGCCATGCCGAGCCCGGAGAAGCCGCCGCCGACGATGGCGATCTCGGTCACGGCGGGCAGGGTGGTGGGAGTGGGGGTCATCGTCTCGCTCGCCTCGCAATTACGGCGCTGTAACTTACCGGCGTGTAATATACCCGGCCCCACCCGGCCGGTGGTCTCCTAGGTGAGCAGCGGCGAGGGCGGGATCCGCGGCTCGCCGACGACCTGCGGGATCCGCATCGCGACCTCGTCCTCGAAGCACCACGACCAGTCCTCGCCCGGCTCGATCGAGCGGATGATCGGGTGGCCGGAGTGCCCGTGGTGCGCACTGGCGTGGCGGTTCGGTGAGTCGTCGCAGCAGCCGACGTGGCCGCATTCGAGGCAGATGCGCAGGTGCAGCCACTGCCCACCGGCGGCGAGGCAGTCCTCGCAGCCGGCGACGGACGCGGGCAGCTCGCGCACGATGACGTGGTCCAGGTGGGTGCAGACGGGCATCTCGGGTCTACTCCTTGATCGGCAGCCAGACGTGGAACGTCGTCGCGCCGGGCGAGGAGTCGACGGTGATCGATCCCCCGTGGCGCTCGACGACGATGCGCCGGGCGGTGTCGAGGCCGAGCCCCGTCCCCTCGCCGACGCCTTTGGTGGTGAAGAACGGATCGAAGACATGGTCGATCGCCGTGGCCGGGATCCCGGGGCCGTCGTCGGTGACCTCGACCAGCACGCACGGCCCGTCGCGGCGCGTGCGCAGCGTGATCGTGCCGGTCTCGCCGAGCGCGCCGATCGCGTTGTCGAGCAGGTTGGTCCAGACCTGGTTGAGCTCGGAGCCGAGGACCGTGAGCTTCGGCAGCGTCCGGTCGTAGTCGCGCACGACCTCGATCGCGGTGTGCTTGAGCTTGTGGCCCAGCACGACGAGCGTCGTCTCCAGCCCCTCGTGGACGTCGACCTCGACCTCGCCCCCGCGGTCCATGTACGCGTAGGTCTTGACGGCGCCGACGAGCGTGCTCATGCGCTCGGCCGAGTCGCGCAGCTCGGTGGCCAGGCTGCGCGCCGTGAGCGAGGCGGCGACCCACTCGATCACGGCCGGCGTCGCCGGGCCGGCCAGCGTCTGCACGCGCTCGAGGAACGCACCGTCCAGGCCGGCTCCCGCGAGCGGCTCGGCGAGCCGCCACGGCTCCCGCACGTCGAGCGCGGTCAGCGCGTCGGTGAGCTCGTCCTCGGCGTCGGCGGCATCCAGCGCGTCGAGCTGGGTACGGGCCTTGCACGCGGTCAGGGCCGCCTGCTGCAGATCGACGAGCTGCGCCGCCTGCTCGCGCCCGATGCCGGACTCGACGAAGCGCCCGAGCGCGGACGACAGCACGTCGAGCGCCTCGCCCATCTCGGCCGCCGCCCGGCGCGCCGCCGAGGCGGGGTTGTTGAGCTCGTGGGCGAGCCCGGCGGCCATCGTGCCGAGCGAGGCCAGCCGCTCCCGGTTCTGCTCCCAGGCGGTGATGCGGGACATCACGGGCTGGACCTGCAGCATCACGCGGCGGTGCACCGAGGGGTGCGCCAGCGCCAGCCGGCGGAAGTCCGCCGCCGGGACGATCGCGATCCGGCACGCGGTCTCGGCGGCCATCCGCACACCGAGGTCGCCCTCGGTGAGCACGGAGATCGCCCCGCTCCAGGTCGGCGCCTCCTGGCGACCGGCGGGCTGCATCCGGCCGCCGTCGCCGAGGATCGAGGTGACGATCGTCCCCTCGAGCAGGCAGAGCATCCCGGCCGGCGCCTCGCTGTACTCGAACACGATCTCCCCGGGGGCGGCGTCGCGCAGTTCGGCGACCTCCGCGAAGGCGGCGAGGCCGGCGTCGTCGAGGTCGGCGAACAGGTCGACCGCCCGCAGCTCGTCGGCGGCGACGCTCACGAGTCCGCCAGGTACTGGTGGATGAGCGAGACCGCCATCGAGCCCTCGCCGACGGCGCTCGCCACGCGCTTGATCGAGCGGGCGCGGACGTCGCCGGCCACGAACACGCCGGGCACGCTGGTCTCGAGCACGAACGGGTCGCGCTTCAGCGGCCAGCGGCCGTCCGGGACGTCCGGCCCGGCGAGGATGAAGCCGCGCGCGTCGCGCTCGACCACCCCGGCCAGCCAGTCGGTGCGCGGCGAGGCGCCGATGAAGACGAAGCAGGCGTCCACGTCCTCCTCGGTCTCGCTGCCGTCGGCGGCGCGGATGCGCAGCCGGCGCAGGTGCCCGTCCCCGGATGCCTCGACCGCCTGGGCG
>JAXDHL010000090.1:0-3435 GCA_034664525.1 Solirubrobacteraceae bacterium | reverse complement strand
GTGCCGCTGGTCTCCGGGCCGTTCCTCGACCTCTCGATCCGGGCGTTCGACTCGATCAGCGTCGGCGCGTTCGCCGGCTCGCTGTTCGGGGTGCTGACGCTCGTCGCGGTGCCGGTCGTGCTGCTCGGCGCGGTGTCGCCGTGGGCGATCCGGCTGCGCGTCGACGACCTCGCCTCGGCCGGCCAGGTCTCCGGGCGGCTGTACGCGATCTCGACGGTCGGGTCGCTCGTCGGGACGTTCCTGGCGTCGCTGCTCTTGATCCCGCTGGCCGGGACGCAGCGGACGTTCCTGGCCTTCGCGGTCCTGCTGGCGGTCGTCGCGGCGTGGGGGTTGCGGCCGCGGTTCGCGCTCGCACCGCTGGGCATCGCGGCGCTGCTGGCGCTGCCGGTCGGTTTGGTGAAGGGTGGTGGCGACCAGGGCGCGCGGGTGATCCACGAGGCCGAGACGGAGTACCAGTACGCGCGCGTCGTGCAGAAGGCCGACGGGACGCGTGAGCTCGAGCTCAACGAGGGCCAGGCGATCCATTCGCTGTACCGGCCGTGGACGGTGCTGACCGGCAACTACTGGGACGCGTTCCTGGTCGACCCGCTGACGGCGCTCGGGCGGCCGCCGAGGTCGCTGGCCGTGCTCGGCGACGGTGCCGGGACGATGGTGCGCGCGTACGGGCGCTACTTCCCGCGCACGCGGATCGACGCGGTGGAGATCGACGCCGCCCTGACCGCGATCGGCAAGCGCTACTTCGGGCTGCGCGACCGGCCCGGGGTGCGCTTCCACGCCGCCGACGCGCGGCCGTTCCTGCGCCGTGCCGCGCCGGGGCGCTACGACGCGATCTTCGTCGATGCCTACCGCCAGCCATACATCCCGTTCTACCTGTCCACGCGCGAGTTCTTCGGGCTCGTGCGCTCGCGGCTCGCGCCCGGCGGCGTGGTCGTCGTCAACGTCGGGCACCCGTCGACGTCGTCGCGGCTGGAGCGCGTGCTGACGCGGACGATGCGGACCGCGTTCGGCTCGGTGCTGCGCGACCCGGTGCGGCCGGTCAACACCGTGCTCGTCGGCTCCGCGTCGCCGCTGTCGGCGGCGCGGCTGGCTCGCGCCACGCCGCACCTGCCGGGCGACCTGCAGCCCATCGCGCGGGCGGCCGCCGCGCGGCTGCGGCCGTCGCTGGCCGGCGGCGAGGTCTACACGGACGACCGCGCGCCGGTCGAGTGGCTGATCGACTCCTCGATCGTGTCCTCCGCCGCCGGCGACTGACCGGCGCGCTGACGCCGTGCGGCCGCGCTGCCGTGGCTGCAGGGCGCATTTGCCGAGACTGACTGGCTGGTGAGGGTCTCGATCGTCGGTGGTCTCGCGGTTTCCAGCCTTGTCGCTCGGGATCGCGCACACGTCACCGATCCGGTGGGGTGTGTCGGCTGGAGGTCCACAGTGCGCCACTCCCGTACACGGCCGAGAGCCGTGTGGGCCAGTGGTGCTACGAGGACCACTGACCGACGATGGTCGGGCGACCGGCCACGTGTGTCGATCTGTGGCGCCGCTCGCCCGCCTCGGCGGCCCTGCCGTCCCGGCATGACAACCCTCAGGTCGTGAAGACGACCTTGCCGAACACGTCCTCGGAGAGCATCGCCTCGAAGCCGGGGCGGGCGTCGGTGAGCGGCATGCTCGCGTGGATGACCGGCCGCACGCCCGTCGTGACGAGCATCTGCGCGAGCCGCTCGAGCTCGTCGCGCGTGCCCATGGTCGAGCCGATCACGCTCAGCTGCAGGAAGAAGATGCGGGCGAGCTCCTCGGGCGGAGACTGCCCGCTCGTGCCGCCGGCGACCACGATCGTGCCGCCGGGCTTGAGCGACTTGACCGAGTGGCTCCAGGTCGCCTCGCCGACGGTCTCGAGCACCGCGTCGACGCGCTCGGGCAGGCGGGCGCCGGTCTCGAACGCCTCGTCCGCGCCGAGCTCGACCGCCTTCGCGCGCTTCTCCTCGCTGCGGCTGGTCGCCCACATGCGGAGGCCGGCGGCGCGGCCGAGCGCGTTCGCGGCCGTCGCCACGCCCCCGCCGGCGCCCTGGACGAGCACGGTCTGGCCGGGCTTGACCGCGCCGCGCGTGAACAGCATCCGGTAGGCGGTCAGCCACGCGGTCGGCAGGCAGGCGGCCTCCTCGAAGGAGAGCTCGGGGGGCTTGGGCACGAGGTTGCGTTTCGGTACCGCCACCTGGTCGGCCAGTGCGCCCGGGTGACGCTCGCTCAGCAGGGAGCGCCGCGGGTCGAAGGTCTCGTCGCCGGCCCAGTCCGGGCTCGAGATGACGGAGTGGACGATCACCTCGTTGCCGTCGGAATCGGTGCCGGAGGCGTCGCAGCCGAGGATCATCGGCAGCTTGTCCTCCTTGAGCCCGATGCCGCGCAGCGACCACAGGTCGTGGTGGTTGAGGGCGGCCGCCTTCACGTCGACCGTGACCCAGCCGTCGGGCGCCTCCGGCTCCGGCCGCTCCCCGAGCTCCAGCCCGCTCAGCGGATCGTCGGCATCGAGGCGGGAGGCGTAGGCGGCGAACATGATTTTCAACCTACCCAGTCGCCGACCGGCAATTCGGCCGCGGCGGCGGCGAGGTCCTCGGGCGCGCCGGAGGCGGCGCGGGGGAGGGTGGCGACCGGGACGTCGCCGAGGCGCGCGATCGTGTCGGCGTTGGAGCGCTCCATGGCACCCGGCGCCGCCGGCCACGGCGTCAGCACCACGGCGGCGACGGTCAGCCCGCCGGCGCGGGCCGCCTCGAGCGTGAGCAGGGTGTGATTGATCGTGCCGAGCCCGGGCCGCGCCGCGACCACAAGCGGCAGCGCCAGCTCGACGGCGAGGTCGCGCACGGTCGCGGTCTGGCTGAGCGGCACGAGCAGTCCGCCGACGCCTTCCGCCACCAGCACGTCGGCGCCGGCCCCCAACGCGCGCGCGTAGGCGGCCAGGGCGGGCACCTCCAGCGGCGGCGCGCCCGCCAGCTCCGCCGCCAGGTGCGGGGAGACCGGCGGTCCGAAGCGCGCGGCCGCGACGCCGGACGCGTCCACGCCGGCGGCCGCCGCCAGCAGCTCGTCGTCGGGCGGCCAGCCCGGCGCGGGCGCCTCGTCGGTCCCGGTCAGGACCGGCTTGAAGGCGGCGACGCGCAGGCCGTGGCGCAGCCGCAGCGCCGCCGCGATCGCGCCCGCGACGACCGTCTTGCCGGCGCCGGTGTCGGTGCCGGTGACAAAGAGCCCACGCAGTTAGTGGCCCGCCACTGGCTAGGCCGCGCGCGCGCCGTCGTAGACCACGAGCCGCGGCGCCTCGCCGTCGGCGGACCCGGCCGACGCGCTGGCCTGCGCGGCCGCGACCGGCATGGTCGCGCTCGGCCGCACGCCCGCCTTCAGCGCCGCCCGCGCCAGCACCTGTGCCGCCTCGCGCAGCTCGCCGCGCGTGTGCGAGGACAT
>JAXDHL010000089.1:0-3531 GCA_034664525.1 Solirubrobacteraceae bacterium | reverse complement strand
GACCAGCCTCCGGCCAGACCCGCCACGAAGGCGACGGCGATCAGTACCGCCGTCAGCACGGGACCTTCCTTCCCATCGCCCGGAGCATGACAAACCGCGCGGGGCGATGGCGTGCGCTTGGCCGGGCTAACGCGACCGCCCTACCAGGGCAACTGGCGAAGCAGCCACTGCGGCGCGGACTTGCCGGTCTGGGTCGAGATGACCTCGCAGTTCTTGATGTTCCAGCGCCCGCGGTGGCCGGCCTTGACGTACAGCACGTCACGGCCGGGGCCGCAGTCCACCGAGCCGTGGCCGAAGTGCCCGTGGATGGAATCCGAGCCGCCGCCGCCCTGGATGACGTTGTAGCCGTGGCTCGGGTAGATGAAGTCCGGGCCGTCGCCGCCGATCAGCGTGTCGCTCTGCGAGGTCGGCTGGCCGGACGGCTTGTAGTCGCCCCACAGCACATCGCCCCACGGGGAGGCGTTCAGGACGTCGTTGCCGTGCCCGCCGAGGAGCCAGGAGTGGCCCGGGAACGACGTGATCACGAAGCCGAACCCGTGGGGCACGAAGCGCCTGATGCACGAGGAGGTCGTGCCGTGGATCGAGTCGCAGGAGTAGCGGGGGTCCGTGCCGCCGAACGGGTCGGCGCCGGGCCGCGCGTCCAGCGGCCGGTTCAGGTCGGTCTTGTTCATGAGCAGCATGTCCATCGGCGGCCACCCTTCGTGGCTGGCGAGCGCCGAGGCGGACGCCACCGGAACCAGCAGCACGACGGGGAGGAGCAGCGCGAGGACCAGGGAGCGGAGCATGGCTTCCTCGGAGTCGGGAGCGGGGAGCGGTCACCGTAAAGGCCGCCGGTCCCGGCGTCATCGGGCCCGAGGCGGATCGCGCGCATACCCCCTGGGGCGCAGCCGCGGGCGTGACGGGGCGCGCTACGGGGCCCGGTAGCCGGATCGTCCTAACCGGCTGGGCAACGCGTGTCGATCTGGAGTCTTGACCCGGGCTCCGCATCCGGATTCAATGCCCCGAGTCGAGAGAAGAGGGTCTTCTTGAGCACCATCATCGACGCCCGCGACGACGCCGCGGGCCGCACCGTCATGGTCACGGCGGACGACGGCCTGATCCGGCTCGACGTCGGTGCGCGCCCGTACGAGATCGAATGGACGTGGGTCACCCCGGCCGAAGCCCGGGCGATCGCTGCCGCGCTGGTCGAGGCGGCGACCGAGGTCTCCGAGCCGTAGCTGCCTGCGCAGCCACAGCGGCGATCTCGTCAGAACGCCGCGTGCCGGTGCCGGCGGGCATTCATGGGCAGCCCACCGATCAACACGGCACCTTCGTCTGGTGGAACATCACGCAGAACACCTTCCGGCCGCGGTAGCAGTAGCCGGTGAGCGCCTTGTCGCCGTTGATCCGGCGGGGATGGTCGGCGCAGCAGTCGATCAGCTTGCGCACGTGGGCCTTGCAGCAGCGGTACCAGGCGCCGTCGATCTGCGTCGGGAACCCGTAGCGCGCCCCGACCGCCGTGCAGACCTTCGTGCGCGGCGCCCGGGGGAGCCGCCGGCCGTCCGCGTCGAGCAGGTAGGCGCCGTCGTCGCCGATCGCGTAGCCCTCGGGGTCGATCGCCCGCCCGAGGTCGTCCACTCGGTGCCCGTCGGCCGCGCGCAGCGGGTAGCCCTTGGCGTCGATCCGCGGGAGCCCGGTCGGGTGCGGGCAGGAGTCGGTCGTGTAGATGTGGCCGCAGAAGTGGTAGGCCTCGGCCTCGCCGGGGCGCACGAGCGAGCTCACGGCGTCCGCCGCGGCGACCGCGGCCGTCGTCGCCGCCGCTCGCTGCAGGAAGCCGCGCCGCGACGGGGACGCCGGCTGCGCGATGCCGACCGCCGCGACGAGCGAGCGCACCTGCGCCGCCGTGTTGACCGTGCCCTTCGCGCGCACGACACCGGCGCCGTCGACCACGACGGCGTAGGGCGCGCCCGGCACCCGGGCGTGCAGCCATAGGGCGGCGTCGCGCTCCTCGTCGAGCTCGACCACCTCGGCCCCGGCGCCGGACCGGGCGAGCCCGCGGCGCACCCGGGCGCACAGCCGGCAGCCCGACGACGTGAACAGCAGCACCCGCGGCCCGCCGGCGCCGACCAGTGCGGTGCCAGGGTCGGGGCCCTCGCCGGCGACGTCGAGCGCGCCGTCCGGCGCCCGCTGCAGCAGCAGCGCCACGGACGCCGCCGCCAGCAGCCCGGCAGCGGCGACCAGCCCGCGCGCCCAGCCGCCCGCACCACCCCCGAGCGCAGCGGCCGCCAGCGCCGCCCCGCCCAGCAGCGCGGCCCGCGCGACCGAAGTGGGCGACACCCGGCCGCGGCCGCCGAGGCAACCGCATGGCGCGCCGCCGCGGCCGAGGGCCAGCACGGCGATCTGCGCGACCGCGAACAGCGCAAGCAGCGCGGCCGCGGCGTCGGCGGCGGGCAGCGACCCCGCCAGCAGGCCCGCGCCGAGCACCGCCTCCGCCGCCACGAGCGCGGCCCACGCCGGCACCGCGAGCCGCCCGGCGATCCCGTAGGTCCCGAGCGCCACGCGCGACGCCGCCGGCTCGGCGACCTTCATCGCGGCGGCGGCGAGCAGCGCGGTCCCGGCGACGAGGCTGGCGATCGTGGCGAGCACGAGCACGCGAACCTACCGCCCGGAACGCGCAGGCGGGCGGCTCGCGCCGCCCGCCTGGTCCTTCAGATGACCGAGCGCCCGCCGCTCACTTCGGGCACTTGACCTTGCTGCTGGTCGAGTTGACCGTCAGGCAGCCCTGCTTCGTCTTCGGGAAGTGGAGGCCCTTCTGGATCGTCGCCGTGAACCAGTTCCCGTACGCGTTGGGCTTGACGACGGTGATCCCCACGACCGCCTTCGCCTTGAGCCTGGTGACGACCTTCGTCGTCCTCTTGGTCTTCTTCGACTTGACCTTGTAGTTGAAGTACTTGGTCAGCGAGACGGTCTTGGCCGTCTTGGCCGTGATCGTCTTCTTCTTGAACTTGCAGCCCTTGCCCTTGCAGGTGAGGATGACCTTGCCGCCGGCCGGGACCTTCGTCGCGCCGAGCGTGAAGACCGTCGTGTAGGTCTTGAAGACGGTCCACTTGTTCGTGAAGCCTGCCGACAGCACGACGATCGCGTCGGCGCCCGAGCAGTCCTCGTCGACGCCGTTCCCGGGAACGTCGATCGCGCCGGGGTGGATCGCTGGGTTGTTGTCGTTGCAGTCCTGCGGGACCGCCACGCCATCCTTGTCGGCATCCGTCGGCGGCGCGGCCGGCGTCGTGAAGCCGATGTCCGTGCCCTTGGTGACGAAGCCCATGCCATCGGTCGCGACCACGCGGTAGTGGTACGTCGTGTTCGGCTGCAGGTCGCCGATGGTCTGAGAGACCGCATGGTCGGACGCGTCCGAGCCGGCGTCGGCATCGGGCGTGCTCGACCCGTAACCGGTCGTGGGGCCGTATTCGAAGTGGAATTTCGTCGCCGTCCCGTGCGGGTTCACCGAGCCGCTCAGCGCCGCGCCGTTGAAGACCACACCCGTCGCTGGGGAGC
>JAXDHL010000088.1:0-6600 GCA_034664525.1 Solirubrobacteraceae bacterium | reverse complement strand
TGGTTCGCGGCCCGGCCGTCGGGGACCGAGGACGTCTACAAGGTCTACGCCGAGAGCCTGAAGGGCGAGGACCACCTCGAGCGCATCCTGGCCGAGGCGCAGGAGATCGTGGCCGGGGCGCTCTCCGGGGCGGGCGCCCGATGACCCACATCTTCGCCATCGTGCTCGCCGGCGGCGAGGGCCGGCGGCTTGCGCCGCTGACCATCGATCGCGCCAAGCCGGCGGTGCCGTTCGGCGGCAACTACCGGCTGATCGACTTCGCGCTGTCGAACCTGGTCAACGCGGGGCTGCGCAAGATCGTCGTGCTGACGCAGTACAAGAGCCACTCGCTGGACCGCCACATCTCGACCACGTGGCGGCTGTCGCCGCTGCTCGGCGGCTACGTCGCGCCAGTGCCGGCGCAGATGCGCCGCGGCCCGCAGTGGTTCCAGGGCTCGGCCGACGCGATCTATCAGAACCTCAACCTGCTCTACGACGAGCAGCCGGACCACGTGCTGGTCTTCGGCGCCGACCACATCTACCGCATGGACCCGCAGCAGATGATCGACGAGCACATCGCCACCGGGGCCGGCGTGACCGTCGCCGCGCTGCGCGTGCCGATCGAGCAGGCCGACCAGTTCGGGGTCATCGAGGCGGGGGCCGACGGGCACACGATCACCGACTTCCTCGAGAAGCCGAAGAACCCGCGCGGGCTCCCCGATGCGCCGGACCAGGTCTACGCGTCGATGGGCAACTACGCGTTCTCGACGGAGACCCTGATCAAGGTCGTCACGGCCGATGCCGAGGCGCGCGAGTCCTCGCACGACATGGGCGGCAACATCATCCCGATGCTGGTCAACGGCGGCGCGGCGCACGTGTACGACTTCTCGGACAACCACGTCCCGGGGGCGACCGACCGCGACCGCGGCTATTGGCGCGACGTCGGCACGCTGGACGCGTTCTACGACGCGCACATGGACCTGATCTCGGTCCACCCGGTGTTCAACCTCTACAACCGCGAGTGGCCGATCCTGACGCTCCCGGAGCCGCTCCCGCCGGCGAAGTTCGTCTTCGAAGAGGACGGCCGGACGGGCCACGCGGTCGACTCGATGGTCTGCGCCGGCGTCGTCATCTCCGGCGCGACCGTGCGCCGGTCGGTGCTGTCGCCGAGCGTGCACGTGCACTCCTACGCGGAGGTCTCGGACTCGATCCTGTTCCCGGGCGTCGAGGTCGACCGCAACGCCGTCGTGCGGCGGGCGATCCTCGACAAGAACGTGTACGTCGCGCCGGGGGCGACCGTCGGCGTCGACCTGGACGCCGATCGCGCGAAGTGGACGGTCTCGGATGCCGGGATCGTCGTCGTGCCGAAGGGCGCCCGGGTCGAATGAAGGTGGCGCTGCTCACACGCGAGTACCCGCCCGAGGTCTACGGCGGGGCGGGCGTGCACGTCGAGTACCTCGCGCGCGAGGTCGCCAAGCTGTCGGAGCTGTCGGTGCACTGCTGGGGCGCCCCACGAGAGGGCGCGACCGCCTACACCGCCTGGGACGCGCTGGCCGGCGACGCGCCGCACCTGGCCGCGCTGCGGGCGGTCTCGATCGACCTGGCGATGGCCGCCGGCGTGGAGGGCGCCGACGTCGTGCACTCGCACACGTGGTACGCGAACCTCGGCGGGCACCTGGCCAAGCTGATGTACGGCGTGCCGCACGTCGCGACGGTGCACTCGCTCGAGCCGCTGCGCCCGTGGAAGGCCGAGCAGCTCGGCGGCGGCTATGCGCTGTCTTCGTGGTGCGAGCGCGTCTCGCTCGAGGCCGCCGACGCGGTGATCGCGGTCTCGAAGGGCATGCGGCGCGACATCCTGGCCTGCTACCCGGCGATCGACCCCGACCGCGTGCGGGTGATCTACAACGGGATCGACGCCAACGAGTACCGGCCCGACCCGGGCACCGACGTGCTGGAGCGGTACGGCATCGATCCGGAGCGGCCGTCGGTCGTCTTCGTCGGGCGCATCACGCGCCAGAAGGGCGTGCCGCACCTGCTGCGTGCGGCGCTCGAGTTCGACAAGTCCGCCCAGCTCGTGCTGTGCGCGGGCGCCCCCGACACGCCGGAGATCGCGGCCGAGGTGTCGGCCGGGGTCGAGCGGCTGCGCGCGGTGCGGGACGGCGTCTTCTGGATCGAGGAGATGCTCCCCAAGCGCGACGTGATCCAGCTGCTGTCGCACGCGACGGTGTTCGCGTGCCCGTCGATCTACGAGCCGCTCGGCATCGTGAACCTCGAGGCGATGGCCTGCGAGGCGGCCGTCGTCGCCTCCGCGGTCGGCGGCATCGTCGAGGTCGTGGTCGACGGCGAGACCGGATTCCTGGTGCCGTTCGAGCCGGTCGAGGGCTCGATCGAGCCGCGCGACCCGGAGGCCTTCGCCTCGGCCTTCGCCTCCCGCGTCAACGAGCTGATCGCCGACCCGGCGCGCGCCCGCGCGTTCGGCCGCGCCGGTCGCACGCGGGCGGTGTCGGCGTTCGACTGGGGCGCGATCGCGCGCGAGACGCTCGGCGTCTACGACGAGCTCGTGGCCGCCGCGTCCACCTCGTAGCGCTCCTCGCGCTCGTCGGAGGCGTCCGCCTCGCTGAGCATCCGCGCGAACAGCCAGGCGAGCCCGACCCCCATCACGAGCGACTGCTCGAGCCCCATGATCGCGCCCGCCACCGACTGGTCGGTCAGCGGGCTCAGGCCCCAGCGCTCGCCCCGGACGGCGTACGGCGTGTACAGCAGGTGCGGATAGAAGGTGAGGAAGACGCCGAGCGCGCCGACGGCGAGCTTGGTCGACGCCATGTAGGCGATCGGAGCGAGCCCGCCGAGCCGCAGCCGCGACCGGATCGGGGAGATCAGGTGCCACCAGTACAGCGTGCCGGCGGCGGCGAAGGTCAGGTGCTCCAGCACGTGGATCCCGGCGTGGTCGAGCGCGGCGTCGTACATGACCGGGACGTGCCACAGCCACATCGCCCCGACGTAGGCGACCACGCCGAAGGCCGGGTGCGCGAACGGCCCGGCCTTGCGCTCGATCGTGTGCACGCGCCGCGTGACCGGCCGCAGGATCAGCTTCGACAGGCCGAGGATCAGCGCGATCGGAGCCAGGTCGGCCAACAGCAGGTGCTGCACCATGTGGGCGCTGGCGAGCTGCTCGGCGATCGCATCGATGGGCGAGACCAGCGCGATCAGGATCAGCAGGAGGCCGGTCATCCACAACACCAGGTGATGGACCCCGGCGCCGCGCGGCCCGTGCTCGCGCCGCACCTTGCGCCAGCGCCGGACGTAGACCCACGCGTAGACCCCGACGGTGAGCAGCACCGCGGGCGCGATCGTCCAGGAGGTGTTCACCGGGATCTTCGTCATCGCGGTTCATCCCAGCGTACGCGCGTAGGCCAGCGCGCGGATCGTGGCCGCGCCGCCGGCCCGCAGCGCGCCGGCGCAGGCGGCCAGCGTCGCGCCGGTGGTGTGGACGTCGTCGACGAGCAGCACGGCGGCCGGCGGCGGCGCGGTGACGCGGACGGCGATCCGCCCGGCGGCGCGCCGCGCCTCCCGCCCCGCGCCGAGCTGATGCGGCGCCGCGCCGGTGCGCCGCAGGCAGCGCGCGACCGGCAGCCCGAGCCGCGCGGCGACGCCGTCCGCCAGCAGCGCGGCGGGATCGAACCCGCGGGTGCGCCGCCGGGCCCGGGCCGGCGGGACGGCGACGACCGCGACGCAGCCCTCGGTCGCCCACGGCGGTGCGTTGGCGGCGACCTGCGCCGCCATCAGCGCCGCCAGCGGCAGCGCGCCCCGGAACTTCAGCGCGTGCACGAGCGCCCGTGCCGGCCCGTCGTAGGCCAGCGGCGCCCACGCCGAGTCGAAGCCCGCGTCCCAGCCCGGGCACGCCCGGCCGCCGTGGTGCGGGAGGCCGCAGCGGCGGCACCCGGACGACACGAGCCACGGCAGCTCGCGCAGGCAGCCCGAACAGACGCCCGCGCCCGCGCGCGCGAGCGGCGCCCGGCAGGCGGCGCACGCGGGCGGGGCGATCAGGGCGGTGAGCTCGGCGAGCCAGGTCACGGGCAGTCAGGCTCCCAGCCGTGGTGTGACAGAACAACGCGTGTTCGTGGCGGTTGTGCGCCAGCAGGAGGGCGGGGGGTGATGGCGGCTCGAGGGCGCTATGACCCCCGTCAGGCGCCAACGCCTCGGTCCGGTGGCGCGTAGGCGCTCGCTCTGCGGGGGCTGCTCCCGGGTTGCCCGCCCGGGCCGGCGGACGTTTGGACCGGTCGCCGGACGCTGTCGCAACGGGTACGATTCGTCGTAGTCGTCGACGGGCTCCCCCAAAGGAGGTCCCATGCAGATCGAGGACAAGGGCCGCAACGTCACAGTGACGGACGAGCTCCGGGAACTGGTCGAGCGTCGCTTCGACAAGGTGTCGCGTCAGGTCTCGGACCTGGCGGTGCTCCAGATCGAGCTGGCAGAGGAGCGCAACCCCGCGAACCCGATCTGCCACGTCGCGGAGGCGACCCTGCACCTCAAGGGCGTCACCCTGCGCGCCCGCGAGGCGTCGCGCGACATGCCCCACGCCCTCAACCTGCTGGGCGACGACATCGCCCGCCAGGTCAAGCGCCACCGCGACAAGCGGCGCGGCCCGCGGGCCGGCAGCGGCGCCGACACGGGCCTCGGCGCGACCGCCGCGGAGCAGCCGATCTAGGCCGACTCCGATGCCTGCCGGAGGCGCCGCCGACCGCGGCGCCTCCACTACGCTTGCGTCCATGCCGCGCATCCTCGACAAGGCCCTCCGCCTCGGTGAGGGACGCCAGTTCAAGCAGTACGCCAAGCGGGTCGAGGCCATCAACCGCTTCGAGCCCGAGCTCGAGCTGCTCACCGACGACGAGCTGCGCGCCCAGTTCGACGAGCTGCGCGAGCGCGTGGCCGGAGGCGATTCCCTCGACGACGTCCTGCCCGAGTCCTTCGCGATCACCCGCGAGGTCGGCCGCCGGACGATGGGCATGCGCCACTTCGACGTGCAGCTGATCGGCGGCATGGTCCTGCACTCCGGGGCGATCGCCGAGATGCGCACCGGCGAGGGCAAGACCCTGACCGCCACGCTCGCCATCGTCCTCAACGCACTCGCCGGCAAGGGCGTCCACCTCGTCACCGTCAACGACTACCTGGCCCGCCGCGACGCCGAGTGGATGAGCCCGATCTACCACTTCCTCGGGCTGACGGTCGGCGTCCTCGAGAACCAGATGCCGTACGAGCCCAAGCGCGCCGCGTACGCGTCCGACATCACCTACGGCACGAACTCCGAGTTCGGCTTCGACTACCTGCGCGACAACATGGCGATGTCGCTGGAGGAGAAGGTCCAGCACGGCCAGCGCATCGGAGAGGACGGCCGCCCCGTCGCGAGCCACAGCTTCGCGATCGTCGACGAGGTCGACAACATCCTGATCGACGAGGCCCGGACGCCGCTGATCATCTCCGGCGCGCCCGAGCAGGCGGCCGACTTCTACGTCCAGTTCGCCAAGCTCGCGCGCACGATGAAGGCGGGCAAGACGCCCGAGGGCATGGACCCGCGCACCAAGCGCGAGTTCGTCGCCGACTTCGACTTCGAGTTCGACGAGAAGCACAAGACGGTCGCGGTCACCGAGCAGGGCGTCTCGAAGGCCGAGCGCTTCCTCAACATCGACCACCTGTACCGGGCCGAGAACGGCCACCTGGTCAACCACCTGCTCAACTCGCTGAAGGCGGAGTCGCTGTACAAGCGCGACGTCGACTACGCGGTGGTCGACGGCGAGGTCAAGATCATCGACGAGTTCACCGGCCGCATCCTCGACGGCCGGCGCTGGTCGGAGGGGCTGCACCAGGCGGTCGAGGCCAAGGAGGGCGTGGCGATCCAGGAGGAGAACCAGACGCTCGCCACGATCACGCTCCAGAACTACTTCCGGATGTACGACAAGCTGGCGGGCATGACCGGCACGGCGCTCACCGAGGCCACCGAGTTCATGAAGATCTACAAGCTGCCCGTCGTCCAGATCCCGACGAACCGCCCGATGGTTCGTGGCGACAAGAACGACCAGATCTACAAGACCAAGGACGGCAAGTGGGCGGCGGTCGAGAAGGAGATCGTCGAGCGCCACGAGAAGGGCCAGCCGGTCCTGATCGGCACCATCTCGGTCGAGGTGTCCGAGCTGCTGGGCCAGCGGCTGGAGCGCCGCGGGATCCCGCACGCGGTCCTCAACGCCAAGCCCGAGCACGCCCAGCGCGAGGGTGAGATCGTGGCCGAGGCCGGGCGCCCCGGCGCGGTCATGATCGCCACCAACATGGCGGGCCGCGGCGTCGACATCAAGCTCGGCGGCAACGCCGAGCACCTGACCCAGCTCGAGCTCGCCAAGCTCGGCCTGCGCCCCGGCGACCCGGACTACGACGAGCGCTTCGCGGAGGTGCTGCCGCCGGTCGAGGCGCGCGTCGCGGAGGACCACCAGCGCGTGCTGGACGCCGGCGGCCTCTACATCATCGGCACCGAGCGCCACGAGTCGCGCCGGATCGACAACCAGCTGCGCGGCCGCTCCGGCCGCCAGGGCGACCCCGGCGAGTCGCGCTTCTTCCTGTCGGCCGAGGACG
>JAXDHL010000087.1:0-10704 GCA_034664525.1 Solirubrobacteraceae bacterium | reverse complement strand
CCGTTGCGCGGCGCGTGGCCGGCGAGAACGTCGGGCAGGAGCTCTGCGAGCACCTCGCGCACGACCGTCCCGATCACCGAAACCTCGGCGCTCGTCATCGCGGGTCCTCGAGGATCCCGATCGCCGCCTCTGCAGCGGTGCGGACGTCGGCCTCGGTGCCGGACAGGTAGACCCGTCCGGTCGCGCCGATCATCCGGTAGTCCACGACCTTGATGTCCGCGGCCTTCTCGGCCTCGTTGGTCGCGAGGATCGCGTAGGACGCCGGCTGGACCTCGAGCACGAAGAGCGACTCGCCGGGCAGCGCCATCGAGCCGCCCTTGTTGCGGTTGACCAGGAAGGCGTGCTGGCCGTCGATGCGCGTGATCGTCTTGGACGCGAGGATCGCCGGCGGGGTCGCATCCGAGGCGCTCGCGCCGAGCGCCTCCAGGATCGCGGCCCCCGCCGACTGCACGGCGGCGGTGGAGCGCGAGTGCAACTCCAGGTAGCCGAACTGGCGCTCGACGATGAGGATCCCGGCCTGGACGTCGTCGTTCTTGAGCGCGACGTCGGTCAGCGGCTCGATGTCGAGCCCCGGCGCGACCTCGATGATCTGGGCCGCCATGTTCGTCCGGGGCAGGCGGCCGCGGATCCACGTGCCGAGGAAGCACATGGTCTGCGGCTGCAACTGGTCGAGGAAGATGAATGAGCGCAGTTCGGCCATGGGTCACCTCGCGACGAGGTCGCGCAGTTCGTCGATGATCAGGGCCCGGACCTGCTCGCGGAGGTCGTGTGCGATGACGGCGCTCTCGGTCGGCTCGGGGGCGGCCGCCGGCAGGTCGGACGCGTAGGGCTGGAGCCCGGAGAAGTCCGGTAGCCGCTCGAGCCCCGACGGATATGCGATCCGGGTCCAGTTGACGAGGTGCTTGGGCGCGAGGTTCTCGCCCACCGAGGACCGCCCGAAGAAGCCGGTCCCGATGGTCATCGTCGGCGCGAGGTTCGTGTCGAAGCCCGCCGAGCCGGTGCTGCCGCCGACGTTGACCGCGACACGGAGCACGTCGACCGCCGCCGCGTACGCCATCACGGTGGCCGGCCGCTGCGAATGGATGACCGCTGAGTGCCCCGCGCCGCTGTGACGCACGACCGCGCGCGCCGCAGCGATCCCGTGCCGCACGTCGGGCACGCTGACCATGCCGAGGCACGGGAAGAGCTTCTCGGTGCACAGCGGCTCCTCGGGCACCACGAGCGGGAAGGGCGCGACCAGGATGCGCGTGCGCTCGTCGACGCGCAGGCCGGCCTCGCGGGCGAGCGTCGGGGCGTCGCGTCCGACCAGGTCGGGGCGGAAGTGCCCGTCGCGGAACAGCCCGCCACGCAGGAGGTCGGCCTCTTCGTCGCTGCAGACGTGGGCGCCCTGCAGCTGGAGCTCGCGGCTGAAGCGCTCGGCGATCGACGCCTCGACGATGAGCGTCGACTCGTTCGTGCAGAGCACGGAGTTGTCGAACGACTTCGACGCGACCAGCAGCGACGCGGCAGCCTCGAGGTCGGCGGAGTCGTCGACGAAGACCGGGACGTTGCCCGGCCCGACGCCGATCGCGGGGTTGCCCGAGCGGTAGGCCGCGCGCACGACGGCGCTGCCGCCGGTCGCCACGATGACGTCGGTCAGCTCGTCGGACATGAGCGCCTCGATGAGCGGGATCGAGGGGTGCTCGACGACCTGGACGACGCCGTCGGGCGCGCCGGCGCGCACCGCGGCGTCGGCGAGCAGCCGGGCGGCGTCGACACAGCAGGCGCGCGCGAGCGGGTGCGGGCTCACGACGATCGCGTTGCGCGTCATGAGCGCGATCACGACCTTGAAGAAGAGGGTTGAAACCGGGTTGGTCGATGGGGTGAGCGCGAGGACGACCCCGGCCGGGCGCGGCAGCTCGACGATTCCGGACTCGGCGTCGATGCGCGCGCTGGCGAAGTCGTGGTCGCGGTAGGCCTCCGCGATCCCGAGCGAGGACAGCTCGTTCTTGAGGCGCTTGTGCTCGGCGACCCCCATCCCGGTCTCTTGCACGGCCCACTCGGCGTAGCGGCCGGCCTCCGCGTGCGCCGCGTGCGCCACCGCGTCGACGATGGCCGCGACGCGGTCGGGCGCGTACCGCTCGAAGGCGCGTGAGGCCCACCAGGCGCGCTGGAGCATCATGTGCGCGTGCGCGATGTCCGGATCGGTCGCGTGCGTCACGGCCGTGCCCGTCATCGCCCGGCCTTGGCGGCGGCCGCCGCGATCGCGGCCTCGGCCCGGTCAAGCGCCTCGTCGACGAGATCGGGGCTCATCAGCAGCCCGGGCTTGAACTGCAAAACCCGCGGGTCGAGCGTCGAGAAGATCGCCCAGATCCCGTTGGCGTAGAACTCGCGCATGACGAGCTTGGCGCCCTCGGGGTGGTCGAACTCGAGCCCCATGACCAGGCCGTCCTGGCGGATCCCGACGAGCCAACTGGGGAAGCAATCCTGGATCGCGCGCAGCCCTTCGCCGAAGCGCTCGGCGATGTAGTGCACCATCGAGCGCACCTCCGGGCGGCGGCAGATCTCGAGGACCTTGAGCCCGACCATGCAACCGATCTCGGCGCCGCCGCTCGTGGAGATGTGCCCGAAGCCGTCCTGCTCGAGCCAGGCCGAGCACTCCTCGCTGACGACCGTGCACGAGATCGGGTACATGCCGCCGGTGATCGCCTTGCCGGTGACGAGGATGTCGGGCTCGACGCCCGCCTTCGAGATCCCCCACATCTCGCCGGTGCGCAGCAGGCCCGTCTGGACCTCGTCGGCGATGTAGAGCGCGCCGTAGCGCTCGCACAGGTCCTTGACGGCCGCGAGGTAGCCCGGGAGGGGAAGCGGAAAGCCGTAGGTGGCCGGGATCGTCTCCATGACCACCCCCGCGACGTCATTGCCGCGCAGCGCGCCCTCCATGGCCTCGAGGTCGTTGAAGGGGACCTGGATGAACTCGTCGGGGCGGTCCGCCAGGAAGAGCTTCGAGAAGCTGTCGTCGCCGGCGGCGACCGCGAGGCCGGTGTGCCCGTGGTAGCCCTTGACGATCGAGATGATCTTGCGCCGCTGCCGGGTGTGTCGGGCGGTCTTGATGGCGATGTCGATGGCCTCGCCGCCGCTGGCGCCGTAGACCACGCGGCTCATGTTCGGCGCGCAGGTGGCGACGAGCGCCTCCGCCAGCGCCGTCCGCGTCAGGGCGGGGAAGTGGTGATTGCCCATGTCGAAGCGCGACATGGCGTCCTCGATCGCGGCGACGATCTCGGGGTTGCGGTGGCCGAGGTTGTACGTGCCGCCGTTGAGGTGGAGGTCGATCAGCCGCCGGCCGTCCATGTCCCAGAACAGGTAGCCCTCGCGCCGGTCCATCACGAGATCGACGCCGGCGTCCTGCCAGAACTGCGTCCTGTCCGGGTTCCAGTAGGCCTTGGAGCGCTTGAGGAACTCCTGCTTTGTCAGCGTTTCGAGCACCGGACCAAAAGCAAACCCTATACCGGACCAAATGTCAAGCGGTTGTCGACAACTGGGGCTCGATGTCCCGCCCGTGGGCTGATCGCCCGGCCTTCGCGGCCCCGCCCAGAATCGCTGGCACGTCGCGGAACCTCTTCATACCTTTGAAACCAAAGCTGCCGAGCACGGTATGCGCTCCTGGCCCAAAGCGTCAAGGCCTCCGGCGTCAACGGCAGCGCCTGCTGAGAGTATTGGGTTGCAAAAGGTCCAACCAATCTTGTAGGGTCGGCGTCGTGCCCTCTCCGCAGCACAACGAGGCGATCGCCGACCTCCTCAAGCCGGTGGAGCCCGGCGGCGGCTCTGCCGTCGAGCAGACGGCGACCGCGCTGACGCGCGCAATCGGTCGGGCCGCTGCCCGGCCGGGTGACCGGCTCCCGAGCGAGCGCGAGCTCGCGACGCTGTTGAACGTCAGCCGGACGACGCTCCGTCACGCGCTCCAGCAGCTCGAGCGCGCGGGGCTCATCACCCGCCGGCCCGGACGAGCGGGCGGGACGTTCGTCGGCGAGCCGAAGGTCGAGCGCGACCTGCGCCTGTACGGCGGCCTGCCGGAGACGCTCCGGCGCCACGGCCACGATGCCGGAGCGCGTGTGCTGCTGGCGGCGATCATCCCGGCGGACGGCAAGACCGCCGACGGCCTCGGCCTGGTTCCCGGCGCCCCCGTCTACGAGGTCGTCCGCGTCCGGCTGTCCGACGGTGAGCCCATCTCGCTCGAGCGCTCCCGCTTCCCGGCCGAGCGTTTCCCAGGGCTGCTGGAGTATCCGCTCGGGCAGTCGCTCTACCAGCTTCTGCACGAGCGCTTCGGCGCCGGCCCCGCTCGCGCGGTCGAGCGGCTCGAGGCGGTTCTCGCGAGCCCCGAGGAGGCCGACGCGCTCGACCTGTACGCCGGGGCGCCGCTGCTGGCGGTGGAGCGGATCGCCTACGACGCCGAGGGTCGCGCGATCGAGATGGCGACCGACCTCTTCCGCGGCGACCGCACGCGCGTCGTGGTCTGGACCGACGGCGGGCGCGACGAGTCCACGACCCGGCACGAACGTCACGATGTCCCGTGGCCGACCGCCTGCGAGGAACCAGAGTGATCCCCAGCCACGCCCGGGCCGTCGTCGTCGGTGGCGGTGTCGCCGGCTGCAGCGTCGCCTACCACCTTGCGCGGCTCGGCTGGAAGGACGTCGTGGTGCTCGAGCAGCACGACCTCGGCGAGGGGACGACCTGGCACTCCGCCGGCTTCGTCGGACAGCTGCGGTCGACGATCTCGCAGACGCGGATGATCATGTACTCCGCGTCGCTGTACGCAGAGCTCGCGGCGGCCACCGGGCTGGACTCCGGCTGGCACCCCGTCGGCGGCTTGCGCATCGCCGCGACGGCGGAGCGCGTCGAAGAGCTGCGGCGGGCTCGGAGCATGGCGCTCACCTACGGCCTCGACCTCGAGCTGCTCACGCCGGCCGAGACGGCGACCCTCCTCCCGCTGCTCGACCCCACCGCCATTCGCATGGCCGCGTGGATCCCGACCGACGGCTACCTCGATCCCGAGCTGCTCGTCGGCACGCTGGCCGAAGCTGCCCGCCGGCTCGGCGTGACGTTCTCGACCGGCGTGCGCGTGACCGGGATCGATGCCGCGGTGGGCCGCGTCAGCGCCGTCCACACGACCGCCGGCACGGTGCGGACGGATGTCGTGGTCAACGCCGCAGGCGCCGCGGCAGGCGCGATCGGCCGGCTCGCGGGCGCGAGCATCCCGATCGTCCCGATGCGCCATCAGTACGCGCTCACCGATCGGGTCGAGGGTGTCGGAGACGACGTCCCCACGGTCAGGGACCCCGATCGGATCGTCTACTTCCGCCCCGAGGACGGCGGCCTGCTCGTCGGCGGGTACGCCCGCAGTCCCGTCACCGAGGACGACGACGATCCGCTGCGCCGCGCGCGCACGCTGTACGAGGAGGACCGCGAGCGCTTCGCGGAGTCGTGGGACGGCGCCCAGAGGCTGCTGCCCTCGCTGCGCGGCTCCGAGCCCGCGCGCTTCGTCTGCGGGCCGGAGGCCTTCAGCCCCGATGGCGAGTTCATCCTGGGCGAGACCGAGGTCCGTGGCCTGTGGGTCGCGGCCGGGTTCTGCGTGCACGGCCTGGCCGGCGCCGGGGGCGTGGGCAAGGTCATGGCGGAGTGGATCGCCGACGGAGAGCCCGAGTACGACGTCAGCGGCATGGACATCCGCCGCTTCGGCGCGCACTACGGGAGCCGCCGGTACGCCCGCGTCCGCGCGCTGGATGCCTACTCGCGCTACTACGACATCGTCTATCCCGGCGAGGACCGGCCGGGCGGGCGGCCGCTGCGCGTGTCCCCGGTGTACCCGCGCCTGCAAGAGCTCGGCGCGCGCTTCGCCGAGAAGGCCGGGTGGGAGCGGGTCGACTGGTTCGAGGCCAACGGCGGCGGCGAGGCCGACCGGCCGGACGGGTGGGCCGGTCGCTTCTGGTCGCCCGCGATCCGTGCCGAGTCGCTGGCGACGCGCGACAGCGCCGGCCTCTTCGACCAGACCTCGTTCGGAAAGCTGACGCTCGTCGGGCCCGAGGCCCTCGCGACCCTCGAGCGGGTCTGTGCCAACCGGATCGACCGGCCGGTCGGCAGCGTCGTCTACACGCAGATGCTCAACCGGCGCGGGGGCATCGAGGCCGACGTCACCGTGACGCGCACGGGCGAGGCCTCCTTCCGCCTCGTCACGGGAACGTCGTCCGCGCGCCGCGATCGCGAGTGGATCGCCCACCACACCGAGCCCGGCGCGGACGTCCACGTCACGGACATCAGCGGCACGGAGACGTGCCTCTGCCTGTGGGGGCCGCAGGCGGGCGCCATCCTGGGGTCGCTCTGCGACGACGCCGCCGAGCTCGATGCGATCCGGTTCCTGCAGGCCCGACGCCTGACCGTGGCCGGTGTTCCGCTCCTGGCGCAGCGGGTGACGTTCGTCGGCGAGTTCGGCTTCGAGCTGCACTGCCCGGCGGAGTACGGGCTGACCCTCTGGGATGCGCTGTGGGGCGCGGGACGGCCCCTCGGCCTGCTGCCGGCCGGCTACCGCGCGCTCGACGCGCTGCGCGTCGAGAAGGGCTACCGGCTGTGGGGCAGCGACATCACGCCCGAGACGACGCCGTACGAGGCCGGGCTCGGCTTCGCCGTGGCGCTCGACAAGCCCGGCGGCTTCATCGGCCAGGCGGCGCTGGTGGCGGAACGGGAGGCCGGAGGCCGCACCCAGCGGCTGCGCGCGCTGGTGCTCGACGACCCCGGCACGGTGTGCCTGGGCTCGGAGGCCATCCGCGTCGGCGACGAGATCTGCGGTCGCGTGACGACCGGCGGGTTCGGGTATCGCCTGGACCGCAGCATCGCCTACGGCTACCTTCCGCGCGAACTCGAGCCGGATGCCCGCGTCGAGGTCTGCGTGTTCGACGAGTGGAGGGGCGCGACGGTCACCGCCGAGCCGCTCTACGACCCCAAGGGGCTGCGCGTCCGCGGTGCCGCCGCAGCGCCCTCTGCGACCGCGCCCGTCCCGTGATGCCGGCTTCGCAGCTGACGGCGATGACCGAGACCTCCCCTCTCCTCGCGGAGCGTGCCGGCACGGAGCGGAGCCACGCGTTGATGCGGCTGCTCATCTCGTGCGCTGACCGCCCCGGGATCGTCGCCGCGGTGTCGCGCTTTCTCTTCGATGCGGGCGCGAACATCGTCCGATCCGATCAGTACTCCTCGGATCCGTCAGGAGGTGCGTTCTTCCTGCGCATGGAGTTCACGCTCGAGCCCGAGGACCGCGCCGGCCTCCCGGAGCGCTTCGGTCTGAGCGTCGCCGAGCGGTTCGACATGACCTGGCGACTCTGGGACGCCGCGGAACCCAAGCGCATCGGCGTGCTGGTGTCTCGCTACGACCACTGCCTGATGGACCTGCTCTGGCGCTGGCAGCGCGGCGAGATCGCGGGCGACATCGTCCTCGTGGGCTCGAACCACGCCGAGTCGCGGGCTGAGGTGGAGGCCTACGGCGTCCCCTACCACCATGTGCCCGTCGAGAAGGGGCGCAAGCCCGAAGCCGAGGCGCAGCTGCTGGAGATCCTCGACGGCCGCTGCGACCTCGTTGTGCTGGCCCGGTACATGCAAGTCCTCTCCGGTGACTTCCTGGAGCGCGTCGGCGTCCCGGTCATCAACATCCACCACTCGTTCCTGCCCGCGTTCGCGGGCGCGGAGCCCTACGAGCGCGCGAAGGAGCGCGGGGTCAAGCTCATCGGCGCGACGGCACACTACGTCACCGAGGAGCTCGACGCGGGGCCGATCATCGAACAGGACGTCGTGCGGGTCAGCCACCGCGACGACGTGGCGACGCTCGTCCGCCAGGGGGCGGACATCGAACGCGCGGTGCTTGCCAGGGCGGTGCAGTGGCACTGCCAGGACCGGGTCCTGCGGCACGGCAACACGACGGTCGTCTTCTGACTTGCAGGATGGTCCTCCCAGGCTGTACCAAGCTCGCACGTGCTGGAGGCAACCGCGACCGTGCTGAGTGTCTCGAGGTGATTGAGATGTTTGCCAGAGTTCGGCTGCATACGTAGAGTCGCCGCAGGTCAAGGAGGAGCATCGGCCGGGATCGCATGAGATTCGCGCCACCCCACTTCGTAGAGGTCGCCGGACGTCGGCTCGCCTACGAAGAGGTCGCACCGGACGTTCCGGAGGGGACGGTCCTGCTGCTGTGCGGAATCGGCGCGAAGCGGCAGGGCTGGTACAAGCAACTGCCGGTGCTCGGCGAGCGCTTTCGCGTGCTCGCCCTCGACTATCGCGACGTCGGCGACAGCGACGCCGCGACCGAGCAGTACTCGATCCGGAATCTCGCCGAGGACGCGTTCGCCTTTTCGGGCGGCCTCGGTATTGAGCGCGCGTCGCTGGCCGGCATCTCGATGGGCGGGTTCATCGCGCTCGAGTTCGCGCTCGCTCACCCAGGGTTCGTCGACCGGTTGATCCTCGTCGTGACGTCGGCGGGCGGCACGACGCACGTGTCCACCTCTTCGGAGGTCATGCGCGCGCTGATGCCGGGCGACGAGGAGATCGAATCGGGCGAGGGCGCGCGGCGCGTCTGCTCGCTCGTCTCGGGGCCTGGGTTCGCCGAGCGCCATCCGGAGGCGATCGAGGAGTTCGTCGAGATCGCGCAGCACAACCCGATGCACGTGGACGCCTATCTGCGGCAGCTCACCGCGTGCCGTGCGCACGATGTCGCGGATCGGCTTGATGAGATAACGGCGCCGACGCTCGTGATCCACGGTGACGCCGACCCGCTCGTACCGATCGAGAACGGCCGCCGGCTCGCGTCGTGCATAGCGGGCGCTCGGCTGATCGTCTATGAGGGCGTCGGGCACATTCCCGAGGTCGAGAGCTTCGAGCGGTTCAACGACGACCTCGTCTCATTCCTCTCGTGACCGTCGCGTGGGACGACGAGCTCGACTCGATCTTCGGCGGCGATCTCACGGCCGGACTCGGCTATCGCACCCCGGCCGCCGGCGTCGTGGTCCAGGCGGTTGCACCGATCGGCCTGCGCGACCGTGAGAAGGGGACGCTCGGATTCACCACGTCGCTGGGGTTCACCAAGAAGCTCGATCGCATTGCGGCCGATCCGCGCGTGGCGATGGCATTCCACGCGCGCGAGCACGGCACGGCGACGGGAACGGGTTATGTCCTGGCACAGGGGACGGCGCGGATCATCGAGAAGCCGTCGGACGAACAGCGCAGTCTGGTCCGTGCGCACGCGACCGCGCATCTCGGCCCGCCCACGGAGGGCGTATTCTGGAACCGCTGGCTGCGTGAGTACTACGTGAGCCGCGTACCGGTCGAGGTCACCGTGACGCGGATCCTCACGTGGCCGACGCTCGATGCCGCGGGCGCCCCGGAGGTCGGAGCCGGGGAGCCGCTTCCGGCGCAACCAGCCCAGCCGCAGCGTCCGCCGAAGCGCGGTATCGCCCCTCGGATCGATGTCGCACGGGCGACGAGGCGCCTGCGCTCAATGGCTCACATCCTTCTGGGCTACGCGGGTGCCGACGGCGCGCCGGTCGTCGTTCCGGTCGAGCTGGGTGTCGAGGACGAGGGCGGCTTCGCGGTCAGGTGCGCCACTCCGCTGCCGCCCGGCGGTCGTCGCGCGGGCCTCCTCGGGCACAGCTACAAGCCGCAACTGATAGGGCTCGAGACGCGCCAGCACACCGGCTGGCTCGAGGTTGGCGAGGACAGCAGTGCCCGCTACGCACCTCATACAGAGGTCGGCTACCGAGCCCCCGCCAACAAGACGCTGCTCCTGCTGCTCAACGGCGCGCTCGCCAAGAAGGGCATCAGACAGGCGAGCAAGACGGCCCTGAAGGCGAAGCGGTGAGCACGGCCGACGACGATCGCGTCCTACCCGAGGTGCGCTGGGCGGCGCTGGTCGTCTTCATCATTCTCGTGCCGGCCGTGATCATTCTCTGGGGTACGCCGGGCGAAACCGCCGAGCGCTGGGCGTGGACGATCAAGCCCGATCTCACGCCGATCTTCCTCGGCGCAGGCTACGGCGCCGGCGCGTACTTCTTCTGGCGCACGTTTCGCGCCAGGCGGTGGCACCCGTCCTCGGCGGGCGTGCTCGGAGCATCCGTCTTCGCGACGCTGATGCTGATCGCGACGCTCATCCACTGGGATCGGTTCAACCACGGTGATGCGCCGTTTCTCGCCGCGGTCGCGTTCTGGGGCTGGACCATCGTGTACATCGTCTCGCCGGCGGTCGTGTTCGCCCTGTGGTGGCGCAACCGCGCGACCGACCCACGCAAGCCCGCGCCCGGTGAGCCGCTGCTGTCTGCCCCCGTCCTGCTTGCCGCGCGCGCCTTCGCCGTCGTCGCGCTCGTCACGGCGGCGATCTTCTTCCTCTCGCCGACCACCGCGATCGACCTGTGGCCATGGACGCTCACGCCGCTGACCGCTCGGGTGCTGGCGAGCTTCACCGCTCAGGTCGGCGTCGGCGCACTGGTGCTCTCGCTCGACCGCCGCTGGAGCACGTGGCGGCTGATCCTCGAGACGTTCTTCGTCGCGACCGCGTTGCTGCTGGTTGGAGCGGCGCGCGCGTGGGACGACTTCGACAAGGACAACTTCATGACGTACGTGTACATCGGCGGCCTGCTGGCAGCGGACCTGGCGCTGCTGGTCCTGTATGTCCGCACGGAGGGCCGGGCGAAGGCACCC
>JAXDHL010000086.1:0-5909 GCA_034664525.1 Solirubrobacteraceae bacterium | reverse complement strand
GACCGTGCCCTGGATGACGAGGATGTCCAGCCCCGCCTCGAGCGCCAGGTCGCAGTACTTGCGCACCTTCTGCGGGGTCAGCGACGCGGCGGTGACGACGCCCGACGCCTTGATCTCCTGGATCCGCTGGACGATCAGCTCGTCCTTCACGGGCTCCTGATAGATCGTCTGCATCTCGCGCGTGGCCTCCTCCTTCGGAAGCTGCGCGATGCGGGCGAGCTGGTCCTCCGCGTCCTCGTAGCGCGTGAAGATGCCCTCGAGGTTCAGGACCCCGAGACCGCCCTCCCTGCCGATGATCGTCGCCGTCTGGGGCGAGATCACCCCGTCCATCGCCGAGCCGAGCAGCGGCAGCTCGAAGCGATAGGGACCGAGCGTCCAGCTGATGTCGACGTCGTCGGGGTCCCGCGTCCGGCGCGACGGGACGATCGCGATGTCGTCGAACCCGTAGGCGCGACGCGCCTTCTTGCCTCGGCCGATCTCAACTTCCATGGCGGGATCCTAGGTGTCGGTGCGGACAGGTCGACCCCGCTGGAGGCGGAGGTCGGACGGTAGCAGCGAGGTTGACGTAATCGCGCCTGGAAACCCGCGCAATGAGCGGCGAGATCAGCTGACCTCGGCGCCCGCGAGGCGGAGGACCTCGACCTCGCCGAGCAGCCGGTCGACCTGCCCGGGGTCGACCACGCCGGCGCCGAGGTGCTGGGTGGACTCGGCGCCGCAAGCGACCCCGTACGCCAGGCACTCGGGTGCCTCGCGACCCGTGTAGCGGGCGGCCACGTAGCCGGCCAGGAACGCGTCGCCGGAGCCGATCGTCGACACCGGCTCCGCCTCGTGCACCCGCACGCGGAACCAGCGCGGGTGCGTCGAGCCCTCCTCGGGCGTGACCTGCGCGACGCAGCCGTCGGGCACGGTCATGATCGCCTCCCGCGCTCCCAGCTCGACCATCTCGCGCACCGCGAACAGGTAGTCCTCGTCCTCGTTGAACTCGTGGCCCACGAGCTCCTCGGCCTCGAGCACGTTCGGGGAGATCACGTCGGGCTCGGCGCGGACGGCGCGGCGCAGCGGGTCGCCGTCGGTGTCCACCACGGTGAGGACCCCGAGGCGGCGGACCTCCTTGATCAGCCGCGCGTAGGTCTCCACGTCGACCCCGCGCGGCAGCGAGCCGGCGAACACGCACAGGCTGGCGCCCTTGGCGAGGTAGAGCAGCTTGTCGGCGAACAGCTCGATCTCCTGCTCGGAGACGTGCGGGCCGCGCTCGTTGATCTCGGTCTGGATGCCGGTCGTCGGATCGATCAGCGCCGTGTTGGTGCGCGACTCCTCGCGCGTACGCACGAAGTCCGACAGGACCGACATCTCGGTCAGCTGCTCGACGACGCGGGTGCCGGTCGCCCCGCCGGCGAGACCGGTGGCGATCACCGGCTGGCCGAGCGTCTTGAGCACGCGCGCGACGTTGACGCCCTTGCCGCCCGGCATCGTCGTCTGTTCGACCGTGCGGTGACGGCGGCCGGCCTGGAAGTTCGGGACCGACAGCGTCTTGTCGACCGCCGTGTTGAGGGTGACGGTGATGATCACGGGGCCGGGGCCTCCTCGGGCGCGGAACGGCGCGACGGGCGTTCGTCGCCGGGCGGCGGGCGCCGCCGGCTCGCCACCAGCGCGACGAGCAGCAGGAGGACGCCGAGGACCGCCAGCGTCCACGGCGTCGTCAGGAAGTCCTGGGTCTTCCGGGCGGCGCTGGCCGCGGGAACCTCCAGCCCGGCGGTCAGCGGCACGCTGGCGATGCGCTTGCCGTGGCGCAGGACCTCGACCGTGCCGATCCGCTCGCCGTAGTGGATCGGTCCGTCGACCTTGGCGGGGACGCCGATCGTGCGGTAGCCGAAGCGCTCCTTGAGGTGCTTGACCTCGTGGACGGTGCGCGAGGCCACGAGCGGGAGCACTGCCCCGGTGCGATGGGCGATCGGGACCTTGGCCACCGTGTCGCCGCGGGCGATCGCGCGCACGCGGACGTACTTGGTGAACGCGTAGTTGAGCAGCGCCAGCGAGTCCGCGTTGCGCTGCGACCGGTCCGGCTCGCCGAGCACGGCGGAGATCAGCCGCACGCCGCGCTTGGAGGCGGAGGCGACCAGCACGTCGCCGGCCTGCGTGGTGTGACCGGTCTTCACCCCGTCGATCCAGGTCGCCTGACCGAGCAGCGTGTTGCGGTTGGCCAGCGTGCGGATGACGTGACCGGATCGCAGCGTCACGCTGGCCGAGTTCACCGTGCGGCGGAAGAAGCGGTACTTGCGCAGCGACTGGGTGAGCGTGACGAGGTCGCGCGCGGTCGAGTAGTTGCCCGGCGCGTCGAGCCCGATCGGGTTCGCGTAGTGGGTGTTCTTCAGGCCGATCTGCTGCGCGCGGCGATTCATCCGCCGCACGAACGCCGCCTCCGAGCCGGCGACGTGCTCGGCGATCGTCTCCGCCGCGTCGTTGGCCGAGTAGACCAGCAGCCCGCGCAGGAGGTCGGCCTCGGTGAGCTTCTCGCCCGGTTGCAGGTGGATCTGCGACTCGGCGGGCGCCGGGTGGTAGCTGGCCGCCGGCACGAGGTCGTGCAGGCCGCCGGCCTCGAGCGCGAGCAGCGCCGTCATCAGCTTCGTGGTCGAGGCGATCGCGCGCTTCTGATCCGGCTGCTTGGCGTACGTGACGTCGCCCGTCGACGCCTCGATGACGATCCCGCTCGGCGCCTGGATGCGCGGCGGGGTCGCCCGTGCGGCCGGCGCCACCAGCGCGAGGGCGGCGATGGCGACGGCGGGGATCGCGGCTCGGATGCGGGTGGTGGTCAAGGGAGCTTGAGCTTCTGGCCGACGGTCAGCGAGCTCGGATCGGCGTTCGGGTTGGCCGACAACAGCGCGTCGAGGTCGACGCCGGTGGCCTGCGCGATGCTCGACGGCGTGTCGCCCGGCTTGACCGTGTAGGTCTTCGCGTGCGCCGTCGCCGCCGGCTTGTGCTTGTTCTTGGCCGCGGTCGCCGTGGCGGTCGCCGTCGGCGTCTCGCTGGAGGCGGTGCCGCCACCCCCACCGCCGGATGTGATGACGGCGAACAGTGCGACGGCGGAGACCACCAGCGCCAAGGGCGCCAGCAGCCGCGCGGGACTGCGACCGGTCACGGGCAGCGATCATAGCCACCGGCGGCGCGGCTCAGGCGAGGCGCCATGCGACCTCGCGCAGGCGCTCGGCCTCGCTGCGGGCCGCATCGGCGGGCGTGCCGCCGGCGGCCTCGTAGGCGTTGACGATGCCGCGGCTGGAGGTCACCAGGCCGCCGGCGCGGCCGGCGGCGAAGGCCGGGCCGAGCGTCGCGACGTCGCCGCCCTGGGCGCCGACGCCGGGCAGCAGGAAGGGGGTGCGCGGCATCAGCTCGCGCATGCGCGCGAGGTGCTGCGGGACGGTTGCCCCGGCGACCGCGCCGACGTCGGCGAGCCCCGACTCCGGTCCCGGCGCCCCCAGCTCGTCCGCCATCGCCGCCAGGCGCTCCCAGACGGCGCCGCCGGCGGCGAGGCGCAGGTCGAAGACGTCCGTGGCCCCGGGGTTCGAGGTGCGCACGAGCAGGAAGGGCCCGGCGCCGGCGGCGCGGCCGGCCTCGATCAACGGGGCGACGGCGTCGCGGCCCAGCAGTGGGTTGACGGTGAACGCGTCGCCGCCGAGGCCGGGCACGTCGCCGTGCGGCGTCGGAGTGCCGGTGACGAGCGCCTGCCCGTAGGCGCCGGCCGTCACGGGGACGTCGCCGCGCTTGCCGTCGAGCAGGACCAGCAGCCCGGCCGCCCGCGCGTATGCGGCGACGTCGGCGAGCGCGGCCCAGCCCGGCGCGCCGAGGCGCTCGAAGCACGCGAGCTGCGGCTTGACCGCCACGCAGGCAGGACCGGCGGCGTCGATGACCGCGCGGCAGTGGGCGGTCACGCCCGCGGCGGCGGCCGCGGCCGGCGCCTCGGAGGTGAGCGCGTCCAGCGCGTCCCGCCCGGCGGGCCAGAGCTGGGCCGGGTGGGGGTCCAGGCCGAGCACGATCTGGGACTCGCGCTGCGCCACGGCGCGGGCGAGGCGGTCGCCGAAGTGGAGTGCCGAAGCGCTCATGAGACGCGAAGGGCGCCGGCAGGCGTGAGCCCACCGGCGCCCCGTCGCCAGCACGTTGACTGGAACTACTTGATGGCCTTCTTGAGGCCCGACCCGGCCGTGAACCGCGGGACCTTGGTGGCCGCGATCTGCATCGACTCGCCCGTGCGGGGATTGCGACCCTCGCGGGCGCCACGCTCGGCGACGTGGAACTTGCCGAAGCCGGTGAAGGTGACTTCACCACCACCCTTGAGCTCGCTCTCGATGGTCTTGAGCACGGCGTCGACCGCGGCACCGGCATCCTTCTTCGAAAGGCCCGCCTCGTTGGCGACCTTGTCCACGAAGTCCTGCTTCGACATTCGGATTCCTCCTTCTTCCCTCAAGTGGGGAGTTGGCTCTGGCACCGTAACCACCCCCGCGGACGGCGTTGCAGAGCCAAATCGCTCGATTACCGCAAAGAGCGGGCAGTTGCGCTAGCAAATGAGGGTCGAATTAGGCGGTGTGTAGCCGAAATGACCGCGTTTGCGGCGCGTTGCCGCTCCTCCGCTGACCCCGCCGCGGCGGGCGAGAAACCGGGGTCAGGCACCGTTTTCCCGCCTAAGGCCTCCGCCGCGGCGCGGGTGTCGACGGCGGTCGGACCCTCGAGGGCGAGCGGGCCGGCGACGGCGAGCACGGCGTGGGTGGCGGTCCGCGCGGCGACCACGACGCCGTCCTCCGTGCGCTCGGCCGCGTCGGCGGCAGGACCGGCGGCCGCGAGGAAGGCGCGCGCGGGCTCCGCCAGCGCTGCCGGACCGGCGAGCGCGGTCCCTCGGGCGTCGAGCACGACCACCGCGCGCACGTCGGCCGAGAGCTCGCGCACGTAGGCGACGGCGAGGTCGGGCGGGAGCGCAGCCGACATGGGCGTGCGGCACGATACCCCGGTGCCGCTCTCCCGCATCGCCTGGATCGCCACCGTGGTCATCTGCATCGTGGCGACCCTGCTGCTGCTGATCGACCAGTACTACGGCTACGCCGGCGTGCTCGCCGCCGTCGGCCTGTCGGCGGCGATCAACCTGCGCTAGGAGCCCGCGCCGAGGAAGGCCCGCAGCTGCGCCGCCGCGCGGCCGCGATGCGAGACGGCGTCCTTCTCCGCGTCCGAGACGTCGGCCAGCGTGCGCCCGCCGGGCAGCTCGAACACCGGGTCGTAGCCGAAGCCGCGGTTGCCGCTGCGCGCCGAGGCCATCACCCCGTCGCAGGTGCCCTCGAAGAGCCGCTCGCCGTCCGGGCCGGCCAGCGCGATCACGCAGGTGTAGCGCAGGGCGCCCCCCGCGGGCACCTCCGCCTCGAACTTGGCGAGGTTGTCCTCGTCGGTGGCGCCGGGGCCGGCGTAGCGCGCCGAGTAGACGCCGGGCCGCCAGCCGAGCGCCTCCGCCCCGATGCCGGAGTCGTCCGCGAACGACGGGCTGCCGGTGGCGGCGAACGCGGCACGGGCCTTGATCAGCGCGTTCTCGGCGAAGGTCTCCCCCGTCTCCTCGGGCGACGGCAGGCCGGCGGGCAGCGGCACGACCTCCACGGCATCGCCGAGCAGGCGGGCGAACTCGCGCAGCTTGTGGGGGTTGCGGGTGGCGAGGACGAGCCGCGGGACGCCGCTCATGCGACCGCGACGGCGACGGCCTGCGCCGCGTGCAGCTCGCCGATGCCCTTGGCCGCCAGCGCCAGCAGCTCGTCGAGGTGGGCACGCGAGAGCGGCGTGCGCTCCGCGGTCGCCTGGACCTCGACCAGCCCGCCGTCGCCGGTCATGACCACGTTCGCGTCGACCTCCGCCGAGGAGTCCTCGGGGTAGTCGAGGTCGAGCAG
>JAXDHL010000085.1:0-20675 GCA_034664525.1 Solirubrobacteraceae bacterium | reverse complement strand
GCGGCGGCTGCGGTGCCGCCGCGGTCGCGCGCGCGGTGGCGGGCGCCGCCGCCGGCGACTGGGCGGCCGTGCTGCCGATCGTCGGCGGGGCGGGCGGGGCGTGCGCCTCGCGACGTGCGAGCACCGGCGCGGCGGGCGGCGGGACGGCGGTGGCCGAGCGCTCCGGCGCCGCGGGCGCTGCCGCGGCCTCGCGGCGGGCGAGCGGCGGCGCGGCCGGTCCCGGCGTCGCGGTACTCGACCTGACCGGCGCCACGGGCGGCGGCGTCGTGCTGCCGGACGTCACCGGCGACGAGGGCGGCGGCGTCATGGTGCTCGCCGTGACCGGCGACGAGGGCGGCGGCGCCGCGGTGGTGGGGGTGTCCGACGCGGTGGGCGGCGGCACGGCCGTGCTCTCGCGGGCCGCGCCAGCCGGCGGCCGCGTGGAGAGCCGGCGCGCGAGGCGCGGGGCGCTCGGGGGCGGCGTCGCCGTCCCCGAGCTCTGCGGCGCCGCGGGCGGCGGCACGGCGGTGCTCTCGGGCGCCGGGACCGGCGGGGCAAGGCTGGCCTCGCGGCGCGCCGGCACCGGCGCGGCCGGCCCAGGCGTTGCGGTGTTCGTCGTGACGGGCGCCACGGGTGGTGGCGTCGCGCTGCTGGATGTGCCCGGCGACGAGGGCGGCGGCGTCGTGGTGCTCGCCGTGCCCGGCGCTGCCGGCGGCGGCGTCGTGGTGCTCGCCGTGACCGGCGACGAGGGCGGCGGCATCGTGGTGCTCGCCGTGACGGGAGCTGGGGTGGGCGGCGCCGTGGTGCTCGCGGACTCGGGCGGGGCCGGCGGCGGCACCGCGGTCGACCGGGCCTCGGGCGCACCGGGGGCGGGCACGCGCGACAGCTTCTTCGGCGCGCCGGGCGCGGGCTCGGGCGCGGCCGCCGGCGCCACGTCACCCTCGAGGATGCGCGCGCCGCGGCCCGCGTTCGCGGAGCGGTACTGGCGGTGGGCAGCCTGCTCGGACGTGAACTTCCGCGCCAGCAGCGTGTCGAGGCTCTGCGGGGCGGCAGGGGCGGCCTCCGGCTCCGTCGCGGGCGTGAGCGCCGGTGCCGGCGCTGGCGGGGGCGGGGGCGGGGGTGCCACGCCACCCGTGACCGGGCTGCGCGCGGCGGCGCGCGGCGCCACGGGCTGGCCCGCGGCCGCCTGAGAGCGGGTGACGGCGGCCTCCGGGTCGCCCAGCATGAACTCGGTGGCGAACGCGCCCCACTCGCCGAACGCCGCCGGGAGCCGCTCGATCGGCGGCGCGGTCCAGGCGCCCGGATCCTCGGGCGCCGCCACGGTGGCGGACATCGCCGCCGCCGGAGCCGGCCGGCTCGCCGACCGGGCCAGCACGGGCCGCGGCCGGTACGGCGCGGCGGCCGCCGGGCGAGCTCCCGATCGCGGCGCCAGCCGCAGCACGGCCGGCAGCAGCTTCGGCCGCCGCGCCAGCGCGACGTCGTGACCGACCCGCACGACCGATCGCGCGAGCGAGGTCCGCCGCGCGATGACCCGGCGCCCGAGCCGCGACCGCCGCGCGGGACCCTCCTCAGGCGCCATCCGGCACCCCCTCGCCCGCCATCGCCTCGGCCTCGCCGAGGAACAGCCGGCGGTCACGGTGCTCGAGGTCGAGGATCGAGTCCAGCGGCCAGTGGAGGTGGTAGGCGAGGCGGGCCGCCTCACCCAGGAGATCCTGGGCAGACGGCCGCATCATTCCCCCAATCGCCCGTCCTCGATCTCGGTGAGGTCCACCTCGAACGGCTGCGCGCAATGCGGGCAGCTGACCACCCCCACCGCGCCCGCGTCGGTGTTGACGCGCTCGTAGAGGCGCTGGAGATGGTCGAAGTCGGCCGCGAACAGCCCCTCGATCATGTCGGGGGTGACCGCGGTCACGTCGCCGATGCGGGTCACCGTCCGCGCGAGCAGCAGGACGGTGAGGTACGCCTCGTTCGAGCGCACCTCCACGTCCCGCAGCGGCTCGATCTCGTCGCGCGCGGTGGCCAGGCGCATCGTCCCGTCGCGGTGCACCGTCCCCGACGAGTCGACATAGCCCCTGGGCAGGGTGAATGGGATCTCCGTCCGCACCGGTCAGCGTGCCTCGGACGCCGGCTCAGCCGCCGGCGTACTTGACCTCGGCCGAGTCGAACTCGAACGCGATCGTCTCAATCGCGTACTGGCCCGAGTTGGAGTCCAGGTGCGTGCCCTGGTAGCTCGTCGGCCAGGCGCCCGTGAACGTCCAGGTCTGGACCGGCGCGTCCGCGGAGTCGCACAGCTCGACCGTGACGATCTTCTTCTCGATCTTCGCGGCCCCGCCGCCCTTGTCCTTGAGCCCCTGCTCGATCCAGGTCCACAGCGTGCCCTTCTTGTCGACGCCGCGGGTGAGCGAGAGCTGGGTCCACTGCGCCTTCACGTTGACGGTCGTGCTCTCCGGCACCGCCTTCGAGCCGACGTGGTCGAGCCGCTGGCTCATCAGGTTCAGGCTCGGCAGCTGGGCGGTCATGAACAGCCCGTCCGCCTCACCGCCGCCCACGTTCAGCCGCCAGTACTCGACTGGGAAGAGTTCCTTGGGGTCTCCGGCCATGGTTCAGGTGATCCTTTCGGTGATCAGAGTCTCGATGGGATGGGGTCGCCTACTCGCTGACCTCGCCGCCGCCATCGCCGCCGCCGCCGGTGAACTGGCTGAGGCGGAAGATGACGAACTCGGCCGGCTTGACCGGGGCGATGCCGATCTCGCAGACGACCTGCCCGGCCTCGATCACCTCGGGCGGGTTGGTCTCCGCGTCGCACTTGACGAAGTACGCCTCGCCCGGCGTGGCGCCGAACAGCGCGCCGTCACGCCAGAGGCGCTGCAGGAAGTTCGAGACGTTGATCTGCAGCGATGCCCACAGCCGCTGGTCGTTCGGCTCGAACACGCTCCACTGCGTGCCCTCCATGATCGACTCGGCGACGAAGTTGAACAGTCGCCGGACGTTGATGTAGCGCCACTCCGGGTCGCTCGACAGCGTGCGCGCGCCCCAGATCCGGATGCCGCGCCCGGGGAACGCCCGGATGCAGTTGATGCCGGACTTGTTGAGGCCGCCCTGCTCGGCCTGCGTGACCTGGAAGGCGAGGCCGTTGGCGCCCATGATGACCTCGTTGGCCGGAGCCTTGTGGACACCCCGGGTCGCGTCGCTGCGGCACCAGACGCCCGCCACGTGCCCCGACGGCGGCACCATCATCGGCCGGTGGGTCAGCGGGTCCATGACCTCGATCCACGGGTAGTAGAACGCGGCCATCTTGGAGTCGTAGCCGGCGGTGTTCATCCGCCACTCCAGGACCTCCTGCGGGAGCAGGTCGGCCGGCGCGTCGAGGATCGCCATCCGGTCGCCCATCGTCTCGCAGTGGGCGATCATCTTGCCCTGCAGGTCCCGGATCGCCACGTCGTCGCCGTCGGAGGCGAGCGTCATGAGGTCCGGCATGATCACCATCGTCACCTCGTCGACGGCGGCGAGCGAGCCCATGCCCTTGCGCTTGGCGACATCGCCCTCGAAGTCGGTCGACTTGAGGCTCGAGACCTTCTGGGCCGGGATCGACAGCGTGTAGGAGCCGGCGGCCGGCACGCGCTGGGCGTCCGGCAGCGAGCCGCCCGTCTCCTCGATCTTGATCAGCTTCGAGGCGGCGTTGACCTTGGTGGCGATATTCGCGCGACCCTTCTTGAGCTGCAGCCCCTCGTACTCCTCCTTCTCGGGGCCGGCGGTGACGACCAGCCGGTAGGTCGAGTCGCCCGGCTCCTTGCCCTCGGCGGAAGGCTCCTCGGAGAGCTCGACGGTGACCGTGTCCTTGACGCCCTCGAGCGCCGTGGCGCGGAACGCCTCGACGGACTTGTCGGCGGCGGCCGGCAGCGCGGCGCGGGCGGTCGCGGAGCCGCCGCCGTCGGCGCCGACGCGGATGATCCAGCAGAGGCTGCCGCCGTTCTGGAAGAAGCCGTAGACGGCGTGGGCGAGGTACGCGCCCTCCATGAACGGGCCGTTGTCCGGGTTCTCGGGATCGCCGTAGAGGTTCGTGAACTGGGTCCAGTTCGAGATCCGCATCGGCGTGTTGACCGGGCCGCCCGGCGCGAGGCCGACGAACGCGGCCACCGAGGTGCCGACGCCCTCGATCGGCTTGCTCGAGGACGGGACCTCCTCGACGTAGACGCCAGGGGTCAGGTACGTGGGCATGTCACTCCTTCACTCGGGGACGCGTGCGGGTCAACTCGTTGCTGAGGTCCTGCGGGCCGGCCACGGCCACGAGACGGGCCGAGTCGCTGGAGGGGTCGAGGATCTCCATGACCGTCTCGTCGCGAGCCCACAGGACGACCTTCGTCGACGGGGAGGCGCGGCGCACCCGGCGGGCGACCGACGCGGCCTCCCCGTGATTGAGGTCCAGCACCACCGCATCGGGCTCGAGGCGCCCCGCCTCGCTCACGATCCGGGCGGCGTCGCTCTCCTGTCCGAGTACCTCGAGTCCGTCCTCGGAAAGGACCCGGTTCAGTCCGAGCGCGAGGATGGGCTCGAGGTTCCCGATGATGATCCGGGGACGCGATGCCATTCGCGCCAACACTCGCTGACCCATGGGTGCCGGAGCCAGAGGGGCGAGGGCAACCTTTCGGGCAAACGGGTCTGCCCGAAATGGCCCCAACGGGAGCTTTTACGGCTGGCCGCCGCTGCGGGAGCGGCGCCTCGGCCCGGAGCCGGCCGGTTCGCCGATCACCAGGTCCACGTTGGTTCCCGGTATATCGGCGGTCAGCTCGGCCTCCTCGCCGCGCATCGTGCGGGCGACGATCCGGTGCCTGCCCGCCAGCACGCGGTCGAACAGGAAGCGTCCGTCGGCGTCGGTCGAGGTCCAGCGGCCCGCGTCGGGCAGCGCCACCCAGGCGTTGACGAGCGGGGCGCCCGACGCGTGGTGGACGGTCCCGCCGAAGCGCATGAGCTCGGACATCGTGCGCGCGGGCCCGTCGGACAGGCGCGTGCGCATCGACTGCACCCGCACCTCGGGCCCGCGCGTGAACGTCGCCCCGGACTCCACGGTCATGCGCACGATGAAGTCGATCGACGCCTTGTAGGTGCCGCCGACCGAGCTCCAGAAGTCGGACTTGTCCTCGCGCGGGCGCCCGACCCGGGTCTCCAGGTTCGAGACCCGCGCCGACGGGTTGAGGTGCTCGGCCAGCAACTCGACCGGCAGCTTGCGATAGGAGAACAGGACCGCCAGGACCTGCGAGAGCAGCCGGTGCTCGTCCTCGACGGCCTTGGCCCAGCCGGTCACCGCGTATGCGAGCTCGAGCCGCATCGACGGCGGCTTGGTGTGCGCGCCGCCGTTGCCGTCACGGACCTCGGTCGGCGTGCCGGCCGCCTGCTCGGCGGCCTCGCGCAGGTCGTAGAGGAAGAGGTTGACCGCCGGGTTGGTCAGCTTCCCGGACCAGTCCTTCGAGGGGGCGTCGAACGCGACGTCGACGCCCTCGAAGCCGTGCCGGCCGAGCTCACGCCGCAGCAGCGCCCGCAGCGCCGCGTCGAGGTCGGCGATCGCGGTGTTGAGCGGGACGTCGACGACGAGGGCCACGCGGCGACCATATCCGCGCGGGGCTCAGCGGATCAACTCGTGGAAGCGCTCGAAGTCCGACTCGAGCGTCAGCCGGCCCTGCTTGCCGTACTACTGCGCGACGGCGCGCACGAGGTGGCGCATGCAGATCGCGACGTCCTGGTCGGCGGCCTGGAAGGCGGCGCCGAGCGAGCAGTTGCGGATCGCGCCGCCGGACAGCTTGAACTGGATGGCGAGGAAGTCGAGGTCGACGTCGTCGTCGCGCGGCGCCTGCTCAGGCAGCACGAGCTCCCAGATGCGGCGCCGGTCCTCGGCCTCCGGGAACGGGAAGTCGGTCACGAAGTCGAGGCGGCGGATGAACGCGTCGTCGATGTTGCGCTTGAAGTTCGTGGCGAGGATCACCGCGCCGGGGTAGACCTCCATGCGCTGCAGCAGGTAGGCGACCTCGATGTTCGCGTAGCGGTCGTGCGAGTCGCCCACCTCGGAGCGCTTGCCGAACAGCGCGTCCGCCTCGTCGAAGAACAGGATCGCGTTCGAGCCGTCGGCGGCGCCGAAGATCTTCTCGAGGTTCTTCTCGGTCTCCCCGATGTACTTCGAGACGACGGTGGCGAGGTCGACCCGGAAGATGTCCAGGCCGAGCTCGCCCGCCAGGACCTGCGCGGCCATCGTCTTGCCGGTGCCCGACTCGCCCGCGAACAGGACCTTCAGCCCCTGGCTGCGCGCGACGGTGCGCTCGTAGCCCCAGTCGGACAGCACGCGGTCGCGGTGGCGCAGGTAGGCGGAGATGCCGCGCAGCAGCTCGACCTGGCGGGCGGGCAGGACGAGGTCCTCCCAGCGGAAGACGGGATCCAGGCGGGCGGCGAGCTCGCCGAGCCGCGACGAGGACGCGTGACGGGCGCCGAAGTCGAGGTCGCGGTGCTCGATCGCGCCGGCGCCGCGCGCGGTCGACGCGATCCGCGACACCTCGGCGGCCTCGTGGATCTGGTCGAGCGAGAGCCGGAACTTGGCGGCGACGTCGCGGACCTCCTCGGTGCCGGCGAACGCCGCCCAGGCGTCGCGGCGCTCGGGGAAGGCGGGCATCGGGACGTCGACGAGCAGGACGGTGCGGTCCGAGACGGCGAGCGCCTCGCGCCGGCTCGCGGCCAGCAGGAGCGTGCGCTCGGGACGCTCGTCGATCGCGCGCAGCAAGCGCCCGCGCTCGGCCGGCTCGAGCCCGTGCAGGCCGTCGAACGCCAGCGTGCGGTCCTCGAGCAGCGCGGCCAGCGCGGCGTCCGCGACGACCTCCCTGCGGTCGAGGTCGCGCACATCGGTGACGATCAGCCCGCGGCCGGCAGCCAGCGCGGCGACCGTCGACGCGTCCGGGCCGCAGATCACCAGCGGCAGGTGGGTGTCGGCGGCCAGCAGCGTGCGGACCTCCTCGACCGCCGCCTCGCGGCCGCTCGCCGGCAGCACGGCGTCGCGCCGGCGCAGCGACGAGCCGCCGGGCTCCGGGTGCCCGAAGCCGCCGCCGGCGCCGAGCAGGTGGGCGGTCAGGCGGTCGGCGGGCATGACCGCCCGGTCGGCGAGCGGGATCGCGCCGTCGGCGGCGGCGATGTGGATCGCGCCGGCGCGGGTCAGGCGGCCGGCCGGGCCGAAGGCGGTGAGGACGTCGGCGGGCAGCACTCCCGGCCCGGCCAGCAGCTCGCCGCACAGCCGCGGGCTCACCAGCCGGCGGGTGACGTCGTCGTGCAGGTACGCGTAGAGGCGCCCGTAGCGCGGGTCCAGGGCGGGCGCCGCGACGAGCCCGAGCACGGCGACCTCCAGCGCGTCGAGCCCGAGCCGCCCGGCCACCTCGCCGAGCCGGTCGTCGACCGTCGGTCCCTCCTGGTGGGCGAGCTGCAGCGCCTTCTCGTCGGAGATGTAGAGCCCGCGCAGCGGGTCGGCCGGGTTCGGGTCGCCCTCGACGGCCTGCTCGACCGCCGCGCGCACGCGCGCGTCGAGGAACGCGAAGGTGACCCCGTCAGCCGAGGGCGGCACGCGTGCGCTCGTCGGCGTCCCGCTCCAGCACGTCGCCGGGGAACGTCGCCTTCAGCGGGCCCGCCGCGGACGCGCCACGCTGCTGGACGACGTGCGCGGCCTCGTGGGCGACGAGCTCGAACGCGTGCGGGCTCGAGGGGTCGCCGGCGCCCGGGCCGAGGAAGATGTCGCTGCCGACGGTGAACGCCTTGGCCGACACGGCGCGGGCCAGCTGCTCGGCCGCCGGGCCGGTGTGCACGCGCGCGTCGGAGAGGTCGCCGTGGCTCGGGCGCAGCTTCTCCAGCACCTGGCGATCCAGCCGCCGGCCGCCGCCGGCCATCGCGTCGATCGCGGCCGACACGTCGGCGTGCACGGTGCCGTCGGCCATCAGGCCCTCGCCGTCGCTCATCCGGGCGACGACCTGGTTCATGCCGTGGTTGCCGATCGCGGAGGCGAGCCGCTCGGCCGCCGCCTCGGGGCCGACGGCGCGCTCGGCCGGGGCGTCGACGAACAGCGGCGCGCGCTGCGTCCGCTCGAGCTCCTCGGCCTGCCGGATGGCTGGCTCGTCCACGGGCGCGAGCATACGCACAGCCCCGCGGGGCGTGCAAGGGGTCGGATAGCGTGGCGCACGTGACCGCGGCGACGGCGTACGACCGGATCCCGTACACCAACCACCCGTACCGCCAGGCCCATCACGATCAGATCGCGGTGGCGGGCGTGCTGCACGGGCTCGAGCCGCCGGCGCCGGCGACCGCGCGCGTGCTCGAGATCGGCTGCGGGGCCGGCGGGCACCTGCTGGCGACGGCATTCGCGCTGCCCGGGATCGAAGCGCTCGGGGTCGACCTCGCCGGGACGGCGATCGCCGCGGCGACGGCGGACGCGCGGGTCGCCGGCGTCGCCAACGTCCGCTTCGAGGTCGCCGACGTGCGCGACCTGGTCGACGGCCGCCTCGGCAGGTTCGACTACGTCATCGCCCACGGCGTCTACGCATGGGTCCCGCCGGACGTGCAGGACGCCCTGCTCGCCGCCGTGCGCGCCCAGCTCGCGCCCGGCGGGCTGGCCTACGTGTCGTTCAACGCGCTGCCCGGCGGGCACCTGCGCGCGATCCTGCGCGCGGCATGCCGGTTCCACGCGCGCGACGCGGCCGACGACGGCGAGCGGGTGGCGAAGGCGCGCGAGATGCTGGAGCTGCTGCAGCGCTGGCGCTCCTCCGACGAGCCGCGCGATCACTACGGGCGGTTCCTCGACGACCTCGTCCCGCGGCTGCTCGACGCCGAGGACGCGACGCTCGCACATGACCTGATCGAGGAGCACCTGCGGCCCGCCTGGTACGCGGACTTCGCCGCGCACGCGGCCCGTCACGCGCTCGAGCCGGTGGCCGAGTCGCGGCTGATCGAGTCGCCGATGCTGCCGCGGACGGTCGAGGGCCGCCAGGCGATCGCCGACCTGGCCGGCGGCGACCGGGTCGCCCGCGAGCAGCTCGTCGACCTGTTCGGGCACGGGCGCTTCCGGGAGACGGTGCTCGCGCACGCCGGCACCGCCTCGCGTGCCGACGCCGACCCCGTCGCGCTGGACCGCCTGCGCTTCCTGGCCGCGCCGCCGCCCGAGACGGCGCCCCCGGGACCGGGGACCGAGCTGCTGGCCGCGGCAGCCGCGGCGCGCCCGCACGCGTCCACGCTCGCGGAGCTGGCGGACGCGACCGGGCTCGACGACCGCACGCTGCGCACCACGCTGCTCGGCACGATGCGGCTGGGGCTGGTGACGGCGTGGCTCGAGCCGCCGCGCGCAGTCGCCGCCGGCGAGCGCCCGCGGGCGAGCGCGCTGGCCCGCTTCCAGGCGGCGGCAGGGCGTCCGGCCACCTCGCTGCTGCACACGGTCGTGGTGCTCGACGAGGCCGGCGCACAGCTGCTCGGACTGCTCGACGGCACCCGCGACCTTGAGGCGCTGCGGGCCGCGCTGCTCGAGGCGACCGGCCTCGACCTGCCCGCCGGCGCGCTCGCCGCCAACCTGCGCGCGCTCGCCGCCGCCGGGCTGCTCGAGGGGGACGGGACGGCTTGAGCCTGGTCACCCCGTACGACCGCGTGAAGTACTCAAACCACGCGTACCACCAGTGCCATCCGGACACGCTGGCGACGGTCGCGCGGCTGTACGGGCTGCGCTCGCCGAGGCCCTCGCGCTCGCGCGTGCTGGAGCTCGCGTGCGGCGCGGGCGGCAACCTGCTCGGCGTCGCGTACGGCTTCCCGGACGCGCGCTGCGTCGGCATCGACCTGGCGCCGACCGCGGTCGAGGAGGCGGCGCGGCTCGCCGCGGGACTCGGCATCGCCAACGCCCAGTTCCGCCAGGGCGACGTGACCGAGCTCGGCGACGGCCGCCTCGGCGAGTTCGACTACGTGGTCGCCCACGGCCTCTACGCGTGGGTCCCCGACCCCGTGCGCGAAGGGCTGATGGCGACGATCGCGTCGCACCTGTCGCCCGACGGGCTCGCCTACGTCTCCTACAACTGCGAGCCGACCGGCCACATCCGGCGCGTGATCCGCGACGCGGCGTTGTGGTGGGGGCGCGACGCGGACACGCCCGAGGCGCTGGCCGACAGCGCGCGCGAGCTGTTCGCCGTCCTGCTCGACGCGCGCTGCAAGGACGCCGACGACTGGTACGCGGGGCTGATCGGCCACGAGCTCACCGGCCTCACGCGCGCGCTGGACTCCGAGCTCGTGCACGACCTGCTGGGCGAGTGCTGGCGGCCGGTCTGGTTCAGCGACTTCGCCGCCCACGCCGCGCGCCACGGCCTCGAGCACGTCGGCCAGGCCCGGCTCGGCGAGCACCGCGGGACGCCGCTGCCCGACGGGCTGCCCGCGCTGCTCGACGACCTCTCGGGCGGCGACCACGTCGCGCGCGAGCAGTACCTCGACATCCTCACCTGCCGCGGCTTTCGTGAGTCGATCCTGTGCCGCGCCGGCCGCGGGATCCGGCGCGAGCTGGACCCGACGGCGTTCGGCGAGCTCGCCTTCCGGACCGGGCTCGAGCGGCTGACCGAAGACGACCCGCCCGCCCTGCACGCCGCGCACGAGGCGATGGTCGCCCGGCGCCCGAACGCCGTGCCGTTCGACGAGCTGGTCGCCGCGACCGGCGCCGATGCCGAGCAGCTGCGCGGCGTGCTGGGCGGCGCGTTCCGCGCCGGCAAGGCGAACCCGTTCACCGACCTCCCCGGCGCCGGCCGCCCGGGCGAGCGCCCGCACGTGTCGGCGGTCGCGCGGATGACCGCGGCCGGCGGGGACCGGGTGACGACGCTCTACAACGGGATCGTCTTCCTCGAGGACCCGCTCGGCCGCGCGCTGATCACGCTGATGGACGGCACGCGCGACCGCGACGAGCTGCTCGCCGCGTTCAACGAGCGCACCGGCGCCGATGTGACCCGTGAGGTGCTCGACGCGAATATCGCGTCACTCGGACAGATACCGCTGTTCCACGGCTGACGGGGAAGGACTCCACCGGACGGGTGCGAATGACCCGGACACGATGTTCCCTCGACCCGCAACGGAGCAGCCCACCACCATGCCTCAGGCGAAGGTCATCGCGTTCGCCAACCAGAAGGGCGGCGTCGCCAAGACGACGACCACGCTCAACCTGGCAGCGGCGTTCGCCGAGGAGGGGCACCGCGTCCTGTGCGTCGACATGGACCCGCAGGGGAACCTGACGATGTCCCAGGGCATCGACCCGGACTCGCTCGAGAAGTCGATGTACGACGTCCTGGTCTACGACTTCCCGATCAAGGAGGTCATCCGCTCGCGCGAGATCGACGTCGCCTGCGCGTCGATCGACCTGGCCGGCGCCGAGATCGCGATGTCCACCAAGATCGGCCGCGAGCGCTCGCTGGAGAAGGCGCTGCGTGCGGTCCGGTCCGACTACGACTTCGTGTGCATCGATACGCCGCCGAGCCTGGGACTATTGACCATCAACGCGCTGACGGCCGCTGACAAGGTCATCGTCCCCGTCCAGTGCGAGTATCTCTCGATGCGTGGGCTGATCCAGCTCACGAACACGCTGGCGATGATCCGCGAGAACCTCAATCCCGACGTCGACATCGAAGGCATCCTGCCGACGCTGGTCGACTCACGGACGATCCACGCCAAGGAGGCGATCGAGATCCTCGAGGAGAACTTCGGTGACCGCGTGTTCGCTTCGCGCATCCGCAAGACCGTCCGCTTCGCGGAGGCCCCGGTGAAGGGCATGTCGGTGCTCAAGTACGACCCCAAGGGCGTCGCGGCTGACGCCTATCGCCAGCTGGCGAAGGAGGTTCTCTCGAATGGCAGGTCATAAGCGGGCGAGCATGCGCGAGGGCCCGCTGGCACAGCTGTTCCGCAAGACGGAGACCGAGGGCCTCGGCGACCAGCCCGGCGAGCCGCCGGCGCGAGCGCCGGAGCCGCCCGCGCCGCCCGCGCCTGCCGTCCCCGCGCCCGAGCGGCGAGCGCCGACCCCGCAGGAGCGCCTGCGCGCCGCCTTCTCGTCCGAGATCCCCGATGACGTGCTGGCCCCGCCCGCGCCGACCCGTCCGGCTCCCGCCGATCCGTACGCGCGCTCGAACGAGCCCGCGATGTACGGCGCGCCGCTGCCGGGCGGTCAGCCCGTGCTGCGGGTCGTGGGCGTCGGCGGCGCCGGCGTCAACGCGGTCAACCGGATGGTCGAGGCCGAGGTCGCCGGCGTGGAGTTCATCGCGCTCAACACCGACCTGCAGTCGCTGCAGCAGTCCGCGGCCGACCGCACTCTGCACATCGGGCCCGAGATCACCCGCGGGCTCGGCGCCGGGTCGGACCCGGAGCTGGGCCGCCAGTCGGCGATGGAGGACTACGACAAGATCAAGGCGGCCCTGCGCGGGTCGGACATGGTCTTCATCACGGCCGGCGCCGGCGGCGGCACGGGCACGGGCGCGGCGCCCGTGGTCGCGCGGATCGCCCGCGAGCTGGACTGCCTGACCGTCGGCATCGTCACCAAGCCGTTCGGCTTCGAGGGCTCGCGCCGGATGCAGCAGGCCGAGCGCGGGGTCGAGGCGCTGGCGGCCGAGGTCGACACGCTGATCGTCGTGCCGAACAACAAGCTGCTGTCCGTCCTGGACAAGCAGACCTCGATGGTCGAGGCGTTCCGGGTCGCCGACGACGTGCTGCGCCAGGGCGTCCAGGGCGTGTCGGACCTGATCACGCTCCCGGGCCTGATCAATCTCGACTTCGCGGATGTGCGGACGATCATGTCCGACGCCGGCAACGCGTTGCTCGGCATCGGCATGGGCCAGGGCGACAAGCGCGCGCTGGAGGCCGCGCAGCAGGCGGTGTCGTCGCCGCTGCTGGAGACGAGCGTCGAGGGCGCCCGGTCGATCCTGCTGTCCATCACGGGCGGCAGCGACCTGTCGCTGTGGGAGGTCAACGAGGCGGCGAAGGCCGTCCAGGAGGCCGCCCATCCGGACGCGAACATCATCTTCGGCGCGATGGTGGACGAGAAGCTCGGCGAGGACCAGGTCTGGATCACGGTCGTCGCCACCGGGTTCGGCGATCGCCGCCCGGTCCGGCGTGAGTCGTCGCTGCTGCAGGAGCCCGCGGGCGAGCCCCGCGTCCGCCGGGCGGCGCCGGACCGCGAACCGGTGCGCGCCGGCGCGCGCTCCGGGGGCTCGAGCCGCCTGAGCGACGTCGACGTCCCGGAGTTCATCCCCCGTTTCTAAGGCTCCGTGCGGGGCGGCGCTAGACGCCGCCCCCGCACGTGACCGTCCGTCAGGCAGACTGCGCGCCATGCGAGGCGTCGTCGCCGCCGGGCATCCCCTGACCGCCGAAGCCGGCGCGGACGTGCTGCGCCTGGGCGGCAACGCGGTCGACGCGGCGCTGGCGGCGATGATGACCGCGTTCGCGGCCGAGCCGTGGCTGACCTCGCTGGGCGCCGGCGGGTACATGCTCGTGGCCGAACCGGGCGGGGGCGAGGTCCTGCTCGACTTCTTCGTCGAGGCGGCCGGGCGCGGGCGCGAGCGTGCCGACCACGCCGACCTGATCGCGGTCGACGTGCCGTTCGGCGACGTCGTCCAGGTCTTCCACGTCGGCGCCGCGTCGTGCGGGACCTACGGGATGCCGGCCGGGATCTGCGAGGCGCACCGCCGGTGGGGGACCGTCCCGCTGCCGCGGCTGGCGACGGCGGGCGCGCGGGCGGCGCGCGAGGGCGTCGCTGTCAGCGCGCCGCAGGCCTACATCTTCGAGATCCTGGCCGGGATCGCCGCCACCACGCCGGAAGGCAGGGCGATGCTCGAGATCGACGGGCACGCGCCGGTCGAGGGCGACGTCGTCGCCCAGCCCGAACTCGCCGATGCCCTCGATCGTCTGGGGCGGGAGGGCAGCGCGCCGTTCTACAGCGGCGACATCGCCGAGCGCGTGTGCGCGTGGATCGCCGACCGCGGTGGTCTACTCGGCCCGGAGGACCTGGCCGCCTACGAGGTCGTCGCGCGCGCTCCGCAGCGGGCCGCCTACCGCGGCCGCGAGGTCGTCACCAACCCGCCGCCGTCCGCCGGCGGGATCCTCATCGCGTCGGCGCTCGAGGAGCTCGAGGCCACGTCCTGCGCGGACGGGCCGCCGTCGACCGAGGCGCTCGTCGCGGCGCTGCAGCACGCCCAGCAGCGCCGGACGCCGGAGTTCTTGGAGCGGCTCGGCTCCACCACCCACGTCTCGGTGCTCGACGGCACCGGCCTGGCCTGCAGCGTCACGTCCTCCAACGGCTCGGGCTCCGGCGTCTTCGTGCCGGGCACGGGCCTGCACCTCAACAACATGATGGGGGAGCAGGACCTGTCGCCGCAGGGCTTCTTCTCGCACCCGGCGGGGCGGCGGCTGCCATCGATGATGTCGCCGACGATCGTGCGCCGCGACGGGGAGGTCGAGGTCGTGGTCGGCTCGGCGGGCTCCAACCGGATCCGGTCGGCGATCATCCAGGTCATCTCGCGCGTGGTCGACGAGGGGCTGGATCCGGAAGCGGCGCTGCGCGCGCCGCGCGTGCACTGGGAGGACGGCGTCGTCTACTGCGAGCCAGGGATCGAGGCCGGCGCGCTCGAGGCGGCGGGACGGACGGTCGCGCGCTTCCGCGGCCTGAACCTGTTCTTCGGCGGCGCCCAGTGCGTCGCCCGCGGCGCCGACGGGCTGCTGCGCGGCGCCGGCGACCCACGCCGCGGCGGCGCGGCCGTCAGCGTCTCAGCCTGAATCCACCGATCATCCACGATGAGCGGCCGGATTCCGGCTCAGCGTGATCCGCAGCGCGCCGTCCTCGCGGACGACCTCGAAGCCGAGCCCCTCGTCGGCGGCGAGCGCGCCGAGGTCGACCGGCGCCTCCGGATCGGTCGCCAGCACGTGCAGGACGTCGCCCGGCGCCAGCGCCTCGGCGAGCGGCCGCGCCCGCGCGTAGGGCACGGGGCAGCGCAGTCCGCGGACGTCCAGCTCACGCTCCATAGGCTGCAAGCTAGATGCTGGCGGTGATCCTCGAGTCCGGCGAGCCGACGCGGCTCTACACGGCGTTCTCGCTGCTGGTGTCGACCGCGGTCGACGGCGAGCAGGCGCGCGGGCTGGTGTCGTTCGGCGCGCTGCCGGCGCTGCTGCGCGACGACGGCGCGGACCGGGCGTTCGCCGAGCTGCGCGCCGCCGCCGGCGAGCTCGACGCGCTGATGCTGTACGTCTGCGCCGCCGCGCTGGACGTCTCGCGCGCCGACCGCGCCGACGTCGAGGCGCGGATCGGCGCGGTGCGATCGACGCCGCGCTTTCTCAAGGAGACGGCGGGCGCCCGGCTGGTGGTCGTGTGAGAGCGCGCGTGCTGGCGGCGGGCCTCGCCGTGCTGACCCTGGGCCCGGCCGGCTGCGGCTACGCCCAGCCCGACCTGTTCGAGGTCCAGCGCTCGGGCGCCGACCGCAACGCCAACGTCAACCTGGTCGTCAACGACGGCGGCACGGTCAGCTGCAACCGGGGCACGCCGATCGCGCTGCCGGGCCCGCAGCTGCTGGCCGCCCGCGACCTCGCCCGCCGGCTCGAGCAGGAGGCGACGCTGTCGATCGACCTGCCGCCCGCCCACAACTCGATCCTGCGCTACAAGGTGGTCACGCCCTCCGGCTCGGTCGCGTTCTCCGACACGTCAGCCGGCAAGCCGCACTCGTTCGACCGCCTCGTACAGTTTTCCCAGGACGTCATCGAGGGCGTCTGCAAGATCCGCCGCTGAGCCGTGCCAATCGACATCGAGATCTGGTCCGACATCGCCTGCCCGTGGTGCATGATCGGCAAGCGGCGCTTCGAGACCGCGCTGGCGGCGTTCGAGCACCGCGACGAGGTCACCGTGACGTTCCGCGCGTTCGAGCTCGACCCGGAGGCGCCGGCCGAGCGCCGTGGCGACCACACCGCGCTGCTGGCGCGCAAGTACGGCATGTCGCTCGAGCAGGCGCAGGCACTGCACGACCAGATGACTGCCGTCGCCGCCGCGGAGGGCGTCGCGTTCGACTTCGCGCAGGTCCGCAGCGGCTCGACGTTCGACGCGCACCGCCTGGTCCGGCTCGCGGCCGAGCACGGCCTGCAGCATGCGATGAAGGACCGCCTGATGCGCGCCTACTTCGGCGAGGGCGAGCTGATGAGCGACCACGACACGCTGCGCCGGCTCGCGCAGGAGGTCGGGCTGCCGGACGCCGCCGTGGCCGAGACGCTCGCCACCGACGCGTATGCCGCCGCTGTGCGCGAAGACGAGGCGACCGCCCGCGCGATCGGGATCTCCGCGGTCCCGTTCTTCGTCGCCAACCGGCAGATCGGCGCCGCCGGCGCCCAGGATCCCGAGATCCTGCTCGGGTTCCTCACCGAGGCCCACGGGCGCGCGCACGACGGCGGCTGAGCCCGCGCCGCGTACAGTGGCCGCGATGCCCCACCGGCTGACCCGCGCTGGGCAGCACGAGCGTGGCGCCGCGTTCCGGGCGCTGCACGAGGGAGCGCCGTTCGTGCTGCCGAACCCCTGGGACGCCGGCTCGGCGCGCGTGCTCGAGGCACTCGGCTTCAAGGCGCTCGCCACCACCAGCTCGGGCTTCGCGTTCACGCTCGGGCGCCCGGACGGCGGCGCGACGCTCGACGAGCTCTGCGCCCACGTGGAGCAACTCACCGCCGTGACGAGCCTGCCGCTGTCGGTCGACCTCGAGCACGGCCACGGGCCCCGCCCCGAGGACGCGGCGGCCGCGGTCGAGCGAGCGGCCCACGCGGGCGCCGTCGGCGGCTCGATCGAGGACTACGACCCGGTCGCCGGGGCGCTGTACACGCTCGACCAGGCGGTCGAGCGCGTGGGGGCGGCGGCCGAGGCCGCCGGCGCCCTCGGCTTCCCGTTCACGCTCACCGCCCGCGCCGAGAACCACATCCGGGGCAATCCCGATCTCGCGGACACGATCCGCCGGCTGCAGGCCTACGCGGGCGCGGGCGCCGACGTCCTCTACGCGCCCGGCCTCCGTGACGCGTCCGAGGTGCGCGCGGTGTGCGCCGCGGTCGGACGGCCGGTGAACGTGCTCGCGCACCGCGGCCTCACGATGGCGGACGTCGTCGACGCCGGGGCGCAGCGCGTCAGCGTCGGCGGAGCGCTGGCGTGGGCCGCCGTCGAGGCGATGGCCGATGCCGCCACGCGCCTGCGCGACGCGGGCGACTCCTCGGGGCTGCGCAGCGGCGGTCGCGTCGCCGCGTGGCTGGGCGGCTGAGCCGGCGCAGGCGCGGCTCGGGGCGGCGCGCGCCGCGCCGTGGAGACGCCTACTGGAAGTGCACCTTCCCGTTGGACTTCGCCCGCGCCTCGGCGCGCTCGACGTAGTCGAGCCGCCTGACCGCCGCGCGGAACAGCCGCAAGAGCAGCTTCAGCCGGGCGGTCTCCGACCGCAGGTCGAGCAGGCCCTGCTTGGCGTCGAGCCCGAACTCCACCGTGGCGGCCATCTGGTAGGCCGACATCGCCGAGATCTCCAGCATGTCGGGCTCGCGGTCGGTGGCCTGGCGCACGAGGTCCGCGTAGGCGGTCTGGACCTCCGACTGCAGCTCCGCATCGAGGTCCTCGTCGCGGTCGTCGAGGAACTCGACCGTGCCGGCCGGGTACGGCAGCTCGTCCTGGCGCTCGTCGATCCGGAAGGCGCGGGTGCCGCGGGCGACGAGGTTGATGCGGCCGTCGTCGAAGCGCTCGAGCACCTCGGCGACCTCGCACGCGCAGCCGATCGGGCGCAGGCCGTCGTCGGCGACCCAGACGATGCCGAACTCGCTCGGCTCCTCGAGGCAGCGCGCGATCATCGTCTTGTACCGGTCCTCGAAGATGTGCAGCGGGACGAGCTCGCTGGGCAGAGCCACGAGCTGCAGGGGGAACAGCGGGAAGTCCCGTGTCGGCGCCATCGCATCCGAGGATACGCCCGGACCCTCAGGACGGATGAGTCCGGATCGCGGCGAAACGGCCGTCCAGCGCCCGACCCGCGCCGTCAGCGGCGAGCCTCGACCGTGCGCTTGAGGCGGTCGAGGCGGCCGTCCCACGCGGCCTCCGTCGCGCGCATCCAGCCCGCGGCGTCGCCCAGCGCGCCCGGGCGCAGCGCGTAGCGGACCTCGCGGCCGGCGGCGTCCGCGCGCTCCACCAGCCCTGCGTCGTCGAGCATCGCCAGGTGCTTGGCGACCGCCTGGCGGGTGATCGGCAGCGCGGCCGTCAGGGCCGGGACGGACGTCGTCCCCTCGCGTGTGAGCTGCTCGAGGATGAAGCGCCGCGTCGGGTCGGCGAGCGCGGCGAAGACGGGGCCGATGGCGTCCTGCGTCATACCGCCACGAGCGTGAACGCCGACGCCAGCGCGACGAGCGGGAACGCCGGCCGCGACTCGACCACGACGACCCGGCTGCCCGCGGGGGCGGCCACCACCAGCAGCTCGACGCGCGTGGCCGGCTCGTCGCCGCGCCACCACCACCAGACCATCCGCGACGGCTCGTCGGCGACCTCGACGTGGATCTCGCGCTCGGGGTCATCCTCGAGCCAGCGGTCGCGACCCTCGTCGGTGGCCAGCGCGTCCCAGACCTCCTCGGGACTCGCGTCGATCTCGATCTCGCGCCGGACGTCGCTCATGCTGCCGTCTCCTTTGACAACCAACTGGTTGCTATCGTGCTGGTGACAACCATGCAGTTGTCGAAAGGATAGCCCTATGCCGCTGGTCCCGATGGTCGTCGAGCAGTCCGCGCGCGGAGAGCGCTCGTTCGACATCTACTCGCGCCTGCTCAACGAGCGGATCGTCTTCCTCGGCACCCCGGTCGACGACCAGGTGGCGAACCTGATCGTGGCGCAGCTGCTGCACCTGGAGTCCGAGGATCCCGACAAGGACGTCTCGCTCTACATCAACTCGCCCGGCGGGGTCGTCTACGCGGGCCTGGCGATCTACGACACCATGCAGTTCATCAAGCCCGACGTGCAGACGATCTGCTTCGGCGTGGCGATGAGCATGGGGTCGCTGCTGCTGGCCGGCGGCGCGAAGGGCAAGCGGATGGCGCTGCCCAACAGCCGCATCCTGATCCACCAGCCGTCGGGCGGCTTCCAGGGGCAGGCGACCGACATCGAGATCCACGCCCGTGAGGCGCTCGAGCTGCGCCGCCACCTCGACGAGATCTACGCCCGCCACACGGGCCAGACCGTCGAGCGCGTCCACGACGACATGGACCGCGACCGATTCTTCACAGCCGACCAGGCGCTCGAGTACGGGCTGGTCGACCGTGTCATCAGCTCGCACGAGCTGTCGAAGTCCGCGATGGGCTTCAGGGCTGACCAAGCATGACCCGGGTGCCGTCCGGGCCCGCGACGGGGACGCCGCCGAACAGGACCGGCATCAGGCCGCCTTGCGGGCGCTGACGATCAGGTTGTAGAAGATCGCCGGCGGCAGGCGCGGCTCGAGCAGCACGCGGTCCACGTGCTGGAGCGCGATGTAGCCGCGGTAGGCGTACTGGCGCCAGGCCCACGGCACGGTGTCCGGGTCGGCGGTCGACTCGAGCGTCCGGTTGGCCCACCCGAACCAGTTGGCCAGCAGCTCCTCGCCGCGGACCTTGACGTCGGCGAACGCGGCCCGCTCGGCGAACGCGCGCAGGGTCTGAGGGGCGAACGCGTGCACGTCCACGAACGGCTCGAGGTCGTGCCCGTCGGCCTCGGTGTGGGCCGTCGCCGGGCCGTGGTCGTGGCCGGGACTGCGCTTCGCGCGCATCAGCGCGCGCCAGGCGGGCGCAGCCTTCAGTGCGTAGCGCTTCGGGTAGGCGGCGATGCGGTCGCCCTGCCGCGACGGCTCGCCGGCGAAGACGAGCCGCCCGCCCGGCTTGAGCACCCGCTTGAACTCCTTGAACGCCTGGTCGAGGTCCGGCAGGTGGTGCAGGACGGCATGCCCGAACACGAGATCGAACGACGCCTCGTCGAACGGCAGGTGCTCGCCGTCGGCGGGGACCGTCTCCACCAGCCCGCTGAGCCCGAGCCGTTGCGCGTTGGCGCGCAGGCTGTCGAGCATGCCGGGGGAGATGTCCAGGCAGGTGGCGTGGCCGAGCACCCCGGCGCGCAGCAGGTTCAGCGAGAAGTACCCGGTGCCGGCGCCGATCTCCAGCGCGGCGCGGAAGTGGCCGACGTCGTTGCGGCCGAGCCCCTTCCGGAGCTTCCCGAGCACCTGCGTCTTGCCGATCTCGTGGAAGTCGATGCCCCATTTGCCGTCGTATTCCGCCGCCGCCGCGTCGTGATATCGGGTGTTGACGTCGCGGATCGCCTCGGGGCTCTCGGGGGCCGGCATGGCTGGCGAGCCTAGCGCCACGCCTCGGTAGATTGCGGCGCTTGATGAGCGATGTCCTGTACCAGCAGCGCGACCAGCCGCCGGGCGTTCCGCCGCTCGCCCTGACCGGCGAGCGCACGCTGCCCGACGTGCCCGAGGAGAACTACTGGTACCGCCGCCACCTGGCCGTCTACGAGTGGATCGCGGAGCGCGCGTGGGGGCGGCGCGTGGTCGATCTCGCGTGCGGCGAGGGCTACGGCTCGGCCGTGCTGGCGCGCACCGCCACGGCGGTGATCGGGGTGGACGCCAACCCCGAGGCGTTCGAGCACGCGCGGCTGCGGTACAGCGCCGACCGCGTGTCCT
>JAXDHL010000084.1:0-13952 GCA_034664525.1 Solirubrobacteraceae bacterium | reverse complement strand
CCGGTGACGACCGCGACGCGACCTGCGATGCCGAGGTCCACTACGCCAGCCGCTCGACGATCATCGCCTGGCCCATGCCGCCGGCGACGCACATCGACTCGATGCCGATCGTCCCGCCCCTGGCACGCAGGCCGTTGAGCAGCGTCGTCATGATGCGCGCGCCGGTCATCCCGAACGGGTGCCCGAGCGCGATCGCGCCGCCGAACGGGTTCAGCTTGTCCGGGTCGATCCCGAGCTCCTCGCGGCACGGGACGATCTGCGCCGCGAACGCCTCGTTGATCTCGACGACGTCGATGTCGTCGATCGTCATGCCGGCCTGCTTGAGCACCGCCTGGATGGCCGGGATCGGGCCGAGCCCCATGATCTCCGGGCGGATCGCCGACACGGCGGAGGCGATGATCCGCGCCTTCGGCTCCAGGCCGAGCTCCTTGGCCCGCTCCTCGGACATGACCAGCACGGCGGCGGCGCCGTCGTTGAGCGGGCACGAGTTGCCCGCCGTCACGGTGCCGTCCTCCTTGAACGCCGGCTTGAGCCCGGCGAGGACCTCCACCGTCGTGCCCGGACGCGGGCCGTCGTCGCGGGCGACCTCGCCGTCGGGCGTGTCGACCGCCACGATCTCGGCGTCGAAGTGCCCCGAGTCGCGCGCCTCGACCGCCCGCTGCTGGGACAGCGCGGCCCATTCGTCCTGCGCCTCGCGGGACACGCCGCAGCGCTCGGCCACGTTCTCCGCGGTCATCCCCATCGGGATGTAGACGTCGTACAGCGAGCCTTCACCGCCCGCCAGCTTGGGGTGCTTGAACTCGTCGGCCATGCCGGCGCCGAGCCCGGTGCGGCTGACGCACTCCACGCCGGCGGCGATGTACTGGTCGCCCTCGCCGGCCTTGACGGCGTGGAAGGCCATCCGCAGCGTCTGCAGCGAGGACGCGCAGAAGCGGTTGACGGTCGTGGCGGGGACGTGGTGGTCGATGCCCGACAGCAGCGTCGCGTTGCGGGCGACGTTGTAGGCCTGCTCGCCGAACGAGGACGCCGCGCCCATCATCACGTCCTGGGTGTGGCCGAAATCGACCTCGGGGTTGCGCGCCTGCAGCGCGCGCAGCGGGATCGCGGCGAGCTCGTCGGCGCGCACGTCCTTGAGCGAACCCTTGAACGCGCGCCCGATCGGGGTCCGGATGGCATCGACGATGACGGCTTCAGGCATAGAACCGGGATCCTAGGCCGCCGGGCTACACCCCGGAGATCAAGCCGACGGCGTTGCCCGCGGGATCGCGGAACATCGCCACCGTCACGCCCTCGCGGACCTCGCGCGGCTCCATCAGCGTCGTGCCGCCGAGCTCCTGGGCGCGCGCCAGCGCGGCCGCCGGGTCCTTGGCGCGGATGTAGACCGTGACGTAGTTCGGCGCGCCCGGGAACGCGCCGACGCCGCCCTCGATCCCGGTCTCGCTGGGCTTCACCCGGGCGTATGCGCCGCCCGTGGACGCGACGGGGTCCAGGCTCCAGCCGAACAGGTCGGCGTAGAACGCCTGCTGGGCGCCGGCGTCGCCGCCGACGATCTCGAAGTACACGACGGGATCTGCCATGCCGTCGGGGTCTATCAGGCGATGGTCTTGCCGACCAGGGCGGCGTGCGCCGCGACGTGCTCGGCGTAGGCCGGGAACTCGCTCGCATACAGCGACTGCGGGCCGTCGCACAGCGCCGCCTCGGGGTCCTGGTGGACCTCGACGATGATCCCGTCGGCGCCGACCGCGGCGGCCGCCCGCGACAGCGGCTCGACCAGGCGCCGGTCACCCGACGCGTGGCTGGGATCGACGATCACCGGCAGGTGGGTATGGATCTTCAGCCACGGGATCGCGCCCAGGTCGAGCGTGAAGCGGGTCGCGGTCTCGAACGTGCGGATCCCCCGCTCGCACAGGATCACGTTCGGGTTGCCCTCCTTGAGGACGTAGTCGGCGGCCATCAGCAGCTCGTCGAGCGAGGAGCTCAGCCCGCGCTTGAGCAGGACCGGCTTGCCGAGCTTGCCCGCGACCTCCAGCAGCGCGTAGTTCTGCATGTTGCGCGCCCCGATCTGGACGACGTCGGCATGCTCTGCGATCGCGCCGGCATGCGCGGTGTCCAGCAGCTCGGTGACGACGGGCAGGCCGGTCTGCTCGCGGGCCTCGGCGAGGATGCGCAGCGCCTCCAACCCCAGCCCCTTGAATGCGAACGGGGAGGTCCGCGGCTTGAAGGCGCCGCCGCGCAGCATCGACGCGCCGGCGGCACGGACGGCCTCGGCGACCTCGAGCGTCTGCGCGAGCGACTCGACCGTGCACGGCCCGGCGATCAGCGCGAACGTCCCGCCGCCGATCTGCCGGCCGGCGATCTCGAACGTCGTCGGCTCGTGGTGGGCGAGCTCGGACGACGCCAGCTTGTACGGGCGCGAGATCGGCACCACCCGGTCCACGCCGGCCATGCCCTCGAGGCCGAGCTCGGCGACGCCCTGGGGATCCCCGATCGCCCCGATCGCCGTCGTCAGCTCCCCGGGCAGCACGAGCACGTGGACGCCGACGGTCTCCAGCCGCGCGCGCACGGCCGCGACGTGCGCTTCCGTGGCCTCGGGTGTCATCACGATCATCATCGGACCACCCGGAGCGCAGCTGTCCCGGCGGCGGACCTCACAGGCCGAGCTCGCGCACCCCGAGCTCGTCGGCGCCGAGGTGGTGCGCCAGCTCGTGGCGGACCGTCCGCAGCACCTGGGCGCGCAGCTGGTCGGGGTCGTGCCCGAAGTCGCGCAGCAGCGTGTCGCGGAAGATCACGATGCGGTCGGAGGTCGTGTCGTGCGCGACCGTGTCCCCCATGTACAGGCCGTACGCCCGGTGGCGCCGTCCGTGGTCGGAGATGATCACGGCGACGTTGCGGTCCAGCGCCGCGCGCAGGACGTCGGGCAGGTCGTCCAGCGCATCGCGGACGAGCTCCTCGAAGTCGTCCGGGTTGTACGGGTCGAGCTCCAGGAAGTCCGTCTCCTCGGGCTCGGGGGCCAGGTTCTCGCGCGCCAGGCGCTCGGAGCGGCGGACCAGCAGCTCGAACTCGGCCTCGTCGGCGGGATGGCGGTAGTCGCCCAGGCGCGTGGTCATGAACGCGACCAGGACGGCGACGATGCCGAGACCGCCCGCCGCGGCCAGCAGGCCCTGGAACAGCCGCATCGGATAATCGGGCTGCAGCCCCTGGAACGCCGTGATGATCAGGACCCCGACGCACAGCGCCAGCGTCGACGCGGTGATGATCCTGCGGGCGGTCGGCGGGCGCACCCGAAGGACTCTACCGGCGCCCGGAAGCCGGGCCGCAAAGCGCTCACAGGTCGAACGCGGATGATCTACCCTCGCGGCATGGTGGGTGCGCGTTTGCGGCGGACGCTCGTCGCGGCCATCATGGCGGCGGCGCTGGTCGGTGCCGCGCCCGCGGCCGCCCAGCCGCGGATCGTGGGCGGGCAGCCGGCCACGCACGCCTATCCGTTCGCCGCGTTCGTCGAGCTGCACTACCCCGGCTCGAGCAGCGTCGGCTACTGCGGCGGCTCGCTGATCGCCGCCCGCTACGTGGTCACCGCGGGCCACTGCCTCGAGGACTCGCCGAACCGGATCGACGTCGCGGTCGGCGTCTCGCACGTCGATCACGCGCACCCGATGGCGAGCGGGCTGAGCACGATCCCGGCCGCCAACCAGTACCTGAACGTGACCGCCGAGCGCGATCCCGCCTTCGGCTACGTGGTGAGCCAGCCGGTCGACGACGTCGCGATCCTCACCCTCCCCCGCCCGGCGCCCGACGCCCAGGTGCGCCTCCCGCGCCCGGCCGACGCGGCCCTGTGGGCTCCCGGCGCCGGGGCGACCGCGATCGGCTGGGGTCGCTGCGGGAGCTTCGAGCTCACCTGCGGCTCGCTGCCCGACGACCTGCGCGAGGTCGGCCTGCCGATCCAGCCCGACGGCGCCTGCAGCATGTACGCGTTCCAGTCGCCCTCGGAGCTGTGCGCCGGCGGCGAGCCCGACAAGGACACCTGCAACGGCGACTCGGGCAGCCCGCTGCTGGTCAGCGACGCCGGCGGCGCGCCGGTGCTGGCCGGCGCCACGAGCTTCGGCGCCGACAACTGCGGCAACGGCGACCCCGCGGTCTATGCGCGACTCGGCGGCGACGACCTCAACCGCTACATCCGCAGTCGCGTGCCCCAGGTGGAGATCGACGCCGACGCAACCCGGCCGGTCCCAGGCCAGACGGTCACCTTCACCGCCCGGCCGAGCCGCCCGGGCGGCACCGGCCCGTTCGGTGGCTACGACGCGCTGAGCTGGGACCTCGACGGCAACGGCGGCTTCGACGAGGACGCCGGCCAGGCGAGCGTCCAGCGCGTGATGAGCCCCGGCACGAACACCGTGGCAGTCCGCGCGACCGACGGCGCCGGCGACGCCGAGGTCCGCACGGTCCAGCTCGCCGCGGTCAACGGCGCGGCCGTCTCCTTCGCCAAGCCGGCCGTCACCGTCGTGGAGGGCCGGGCGGCCGTGCTCTCGCTCTCGCGGGTCGGCTCAGGCGGCGGCAGCGTGACCGTGACGCCGTCGGGGAGCCCGGCTCGCGGGGCGACCGCGGTCGCGTTCGCCGACACCGACACGACGCGCACGGTCGCGATCGGCACCCGCGACGATCGTGCGACGGAGCGCACGCGGACCTTCAGGGTCACGCTCGGCGCCTTCACCGGCGCGCTGCAGGCGGGGACGCCGGCGACCGCCACCGTCACCGTGCTCGACGATGACCCCGCGGTCCGGATCGTCGCCTCCTCGCCGGGCCGCGTGCGCCTCAAGGCCGACCGGGCCGGGCGCTTCACGCTCCGCGGCGCCGGGCTGCGAACCACGCGCATCACGCTCCACAAGGCCGGCAGCCGAAAGGTGCGGCTGCGGCCGGCCGCCGGCGCGCCCGCCACGACCCGCCTGAAGGCGACGTTCAACCCGAGCGGCGTCGGCCACACCGTGACCGTCCGCCGCCGGGTCACGCTGCGAGCTACATGAGCGAGCGGGCGATCACGAGGCGCTGCACCTCCTGGGTGCCCTCGTAGATCTGGGTGATCTTGGCGTCGCGCATCATCCGCTCGACCGGGTACTCGGTCACGTAGCCGTAGCCGCCGAGCACCTGCACCGCCTCGACGGTGACCGCCATCGCCGTGTCGCCGGCGAACACCTTGGCCATCGCCGAGTACTTGCCCTTGTCGGCGTCGTTGCGGTCGACCTTCACGCTGGCCCGGTAGAGCAGCTCGCGCGCGGCGGCGGTGCGGGTCTCCATGTCGGCGAGCTTGAACTGGATGCCCTGGAACGCGTTGATCGGCTTGCCGAACTGCGTCCGCTCGCGGGCGTAGGCGACGGCGTAGTCGGTCGCCCCCAGGGCGATGCCGACGGCCTGCGCGGCGACGCCGAGGCGCGAGTGGTCCAGCGTGCCGAGCGCGACCGCCATGCCGCGACCCACCCCACCGAGCACGTTCTCCTGCGGCACGCGCACGTCCTCGAGCACCGGCGAGCCCGTCGGCGAGCCCTTGATGCCCATCTTGTGCTCGAGCTTGCCGATCGAGAACCCGGGCCGGTCGGCCTCGACGATGAAGGCGGTCTTGCGCCCGGCGGCGCGGTCGGTGACCGCGAAGACGACGTAGAAGTCGGCGACGCCCGAGTTCGTGATCCAGTTCTTGGCGCCGTTGATGACCCACTCGTCGCCGTCCTGGACCGCGGTGGTGCGCATCCCGCCCGGGTCCGAGCCGGCGTCGGGCTCGGAGAGCGCGAAGGCGCCGGTCCACTCGCCCGTGGCGCAGCGGGTGAGGATGCGCTGCTTCTGCTCCTCGTTGCCGAACAGCTTGATCGGGAGCGTGCTGAGCTCGTGCACGGCAAGCATCAGCCCGCACGACGCGCACGCCTTCGAGATCTCCTCGATGGCGACGTTGAGCATCAGCGTGCCGGTCCCGAGACCGCCGTACTCCTCGCTGATCGGCAGGCCGAACAGGTCGTGGTCGGCGAACAGCTTCCGGATGTCACGCGGGTACTCGGATCTGGCGTCGATCTCCGCGGCGCGCGGTGCCACTCGCTCGCGCACCATCTGGCGGATCGTGTCGCGGAACTCGATCTGGTCGGGAGTGAGGTCGTATTGGGTGTCAGCCGGCGCCGTGGTCATGCTCGAGATGCTACGGACGGTTGGATTCCCGTCCGTTGGAGCCGGGTACACCGGCCTGTGCAGCCACCCTCGAAAGGACATGAAATGGGTATCGGCACTGGCATCTTCCTGATCGCCGTCGGCGCGATCCTGCGTTATGGCGTGAGCGACTCCGTGAGCGGCGTCAACCTTCCGGTCATCGGCCTGATCCTGATGATCGTCGGCGTCATCGGCCTGGTGATCTCGCTGCTGTACGCGACCATCTGGTCGCGCCGCGACCGCGTCGTGGAGCGCGACCGCCCGGTCGGCCGCGAACGCGACATCTATTAGGCCCTAGCCAAAGGATCTGGGCCCGGCGATCGGCGCTGCCGGTCGCTGGGTGGGCCCGACCTCGGCGCCCGGCTGCTCGGCGACCCGCCACCATTCGGTGAAGCGGTTGGGGCGCTTGCGGTCGCCGAACACGAAGCCGACCTTCACGAGCGCCTTCGGCGTCGTGCAGGTCCGCCCCGGGACCGTGGTCAGGATGAACGTCCCGACGATGTAGCGACCGTCGGGGTGCGCGGCGAGCAGCTTGGCACCGCACGGGAACGAGTCGTTGAACTTCTTCGCGATCGCCTTCGTCCGGATCTCCACCGGCCCGGTCGAGGGCTGGGACACGATCGCCGGCAGCGCGAAGTAGCTCGTCGCATCGCCGATCCGCCCCTCGCGCACGGCCTTCGCCCAGCCGTTGAGCACCGGCTTCAATCGCGCGACATCGGCCTTGTGCATCGTCGCCTCGTCCCCAGGGGTCGGGACCGCGATCGGCTCCGCCCCGACGTAGCGCGGCGGCGTGATGAGCCGGAAGTCGGGCGTCGCGAACTGCCCGGCGCCGGAGCTCGAGCCTCCGCAGGCTCCGAGCGCGAGCGCCGCCGAGGCGAGCGCCGCGAGGCTGAGCAGATGTCGGCGCCGGCGAGCCATGCCCCGCCGCGATGGTAGCCCGGCGTGGCCCGGCCGGCTAAAGGCCGGCCGGGTGCCGGACGACGAAGCCGTCGGCGGAGCGCATCTCGTCGGTCCAGCGCGACCCGCCGCGCGACGTGGCGCCGCTCGTGTCGAAGCGCAGCCCGGCGACCGTCATGTAGGCGTGGCCCGAGTTGGCGAAGATCGTCACCCAGCTGCCGGGACCGGCGGCGCCCCAGGACTCGAAGCCGGTCGAGTCCAGCGCCGTCTTGAGCAGGCCGGCGCCGTGCAGCGCATAGGAGACCGAGCCCGAGCAGTCGTAGCCCGAGTCGTTCCAGCTGCCGTGACCGCCGCCGTACTTGTACGGCTTCTTCGCGATCTCGTTGCCGGCGTTGACGATGTCGATGACGGCCTGCGGTGCGTCGGTCGGCGGGGTGGCGGTGCCGTCCGGATTCAGCGTGGCCTTCGAGGTCTGGACGAAGCCGGCGCCGCCCGTGCCGGACGTGTCGAGCGTGGGCTGGTAGTCGGGCGACTCGGTGTCCGAGCGCGGCGCCGACTTCGGGCTCGCGGTGACGGCGGCCCGCAGTGCCCGCGCGTCGGGCCGGGTGACCGTGCCGTCGACCGTGCGGCCGGCGTCGGTCTCCCAGGCCTCGACCGTGCGGTAGGTGCCAGGGCCGAACGCGCCGTCGACCGTGGTCGCGAAACCCGCCCTGGTCAGGTAGCCCTGCAGGACGCGCACGTCATGACCGTGCGCGCCGCGCTTGAGGACCCGCGACCCGAACTTCCCAGGCTTCTGCGCATCAGCCGTCGCGGGCAGTGCCCAGACGACCGCAAGCATGGAGAAGATCGCGATGAGGCGATCTCGGAGCAAACGAACGAACCCTTCTTTCGGACGCCTACGGGGTTAGCTGTCGGGCTCGCGCGGAAAGATCGCGCTATGCCGAATTCGGCAATTCGCCCCGAAGACCCTCCTCCAGGAGAGGTCCCACTGGTTCCCCCGTTCCCCGGGTGGCAGACCTCCCGGGGACTCGGCTGGTAACAACGGACGGCGGCAATGTACCCAACCGGGCGGACTTATGACGCCTGGGTCGTAGCGGCAATGCGCCACGACCGTCTTCGCGGGCCCGGAAGCTACCGTGCAAAGCGAGATGAACGCCTTTTCCGACGAGAACATCGAGGTCGGACCGGAACGCGCCGCGGAGCTGATCCGCGACGGCGAGGTGCAACTCGTCGACGTGCGCGAGACGTACGAGGTCGCGGCCGGCCGGCTCGCCGGCTCACGCCACATCGAGCTCGAGCGGCTCGCGTCGCAGGCCGACACGATCGACCGCGAGAAGCCCGTCCTCTTCTACTGCCGGCTCGGCGCCCGGTCAGGCATGGCGGCCAACGCGTTCCGCCGCGCCGGCTACGAGGCCTACTCGCTCACCGGCGGCCTCGAGGCCTGGCACGGGCGCGGGCTGCCGCTCGAGCCCGAGGACGGGACCGTCGCCGACCACTGACGGGACGGCGTCAGGAGTCCGTCTTGTTGGCCTCGGCGTCCTCGTCGAAGCCGGGGTCCTTGGGCGCGTTCGGGTCGGTCGGACCGCCCGGGATCGGGTCCGACTTGAACTCGTCGGGATCGTCGACCTGCTCGCCCTTGACCGTCACCGAGCCGTCCTCGTGGTGCTGGACGTCGGAGGGGCCGAGCTTCTCCGTCGCCCCGTCGCCGTAGCCGGAGTCGCTCTCGGCGCCGCCGAACGTGCGGTACTTGGCCTTGCCGCCCGGCCAGTCCTCGAGGTCTTTTGGCGGATCCTCCTCGACCTGCTTCATCTGCTCGTCGACCTCGTCGCTGTGCAGTTCGCCGGCCGATGTCTCGTCGGTCTGGGTTCCCTCTTCCTCGCTCATGAATCCTGAGCTACCCGTACGATCGGCGGCCATGCACGTCGCCGTCGTCGGAGCCGGCGCGATCGGCACCTGGCTCGGGGCCGCGCTCGCGCGCGCCGGGCACGACGTGGCGCTGATCGCGCGCGGACCGCATCTGGACGCGATGCGCGCGGCCGGCGGCGTGACGCTCGGCGGCGAGCACGTCCCGCTGCTCGCGACCGGCGATCCCGCCGAGATCGGCCCGGTGGACGCGGTGATCCTGTCGGTCAAGGCGCACGACCAGGCCGCGGCGGGCGCCGCCATGGTCCCGCTGCTCGGCCCGGACACGCCGATCGTCTCCGCCCAGAACGGCATCCCGTGGTGGTACTTCCACGGACACCCCGCCCACCCGAGCCGGCGCGTCGAGGCCGTCGACCCCGGCGGCGCCGTCACCGCCGTCCTGGACCCGGCGCGGGCGATCGGCCTGGTCGTCTACCTCGGCGCCCGCGTGGCGGCGCCCGGGGTGGTCGAGACGCGTCCGGAGGCCGGCCTCGTGATCGGCGAGCCCGACGGCTCGACCTCCGCGCGGCTGACCGCGATCGCCGACGCGCTGGAGGACGCCGGCTTCCCGGTGCGGCGCACGCCCGACATCCGCACCGAGCTGTGGACCAAGCTGATGGGCAACGCGGCCTTCAACCCGATCTCGATCCTCACCCGCGCGGGCCTCGGCACGATGGCGTCGGATCCCGGCGTGCGCGCGGTCGCCGCCCGTGTGATGGCCGAGACCGTCGAGGTGGCGGGCGCGCTCGGCGCGGCGCCGGCGATCTCGATCGACGACCGGCTGGCGATCACCGCCCGCCTCGGCGATCACAAGACGTCGACGCTGCAGGACCTGGAGGCCGGCCGCCGGCTCGAGCTGGCTGCGATCACCGGAGCGGTCGTCGAGCTGGCCGACCTGACCGGCGTGGCCGCCCCGACGCTCCGGACCGTCCACGCGCTGGCGGCGCTGGCGGCGAGCTCAGCTGCGCGCTGAGCGCTCTGGCGCGCTCGACTTCGCCTCCTGCGCCTTGTCGCGCTCCGCGACCTGCTCGCGGGCGAGCGCGCTGCCGTCCTTGGACTCCTTGGGTGCGTCGCGCAGCGGCAGGAACGGCTCCGCGTCGACCGGGCGCATCCCGGCCTCGATGCGCCGCTCGCGCTCGAGCTCGGCGTCGAACTCCGCGCCGAACAGCAGCGCGAGGTTGGCGATCCACAGCCAGGTCAGGAACAGCGGGACGAACGCGAGCGTTCCGTAGGTCTTGTTGTAGGAGCCGAAGTTCGACACGTAGAGGGCGAACAGCGCCGACGCGATCAACAGCGTGACGAGCCCGATCGCGCCGCCGGGGGTGAGCCAGCGCAGCTTGTCCCGCTTGACGTTCGGCGCCGCCCAGTACAGGACGGCGATCAGGATCATCACCGCCACGGCCAGCACCGGCCACTTCGCGATCGACCAGATGGTCACGGCGGTCTGGCCGAGCCCGATCGTGTCCCCGATCGACTTTGCGATCGAGCCACTGGCGACGAACACGACCGCGCCGAAGGCGGAGATCACGAGGAAGAAGATCGTCAGCCCGAGCTGGATCGGCTTGAGCTTCCAGACCGGCCGCCCCTCCTCGACCTCGAAGATGGCGTTGGCCGCCTTGAAGAACGCGCCGATGTAGCTCGACGCCGACCAGATCGCGAACACGAGGCCGATGCCCAGCAGCGCGCCCGCGCCGCCCTTGTTGCGCACCACGCCCTCGATCGTCCCGCGCAGCGTGTCGACCGCGCTCTTGGGCCCGATCGAGCCGACGATGTTGAGGATCGCGTCCGAGGTCTGCGGGTACTGGCCCACGAGTCCGATCAGCGCGACGAGCACGATCAGGGCCGGGAACACCGACAGCACCGCGTAGTAGGTGAGCGCCGCGGCCCAGGTGGGCATGTCGTCGTCGCGGAACTCGACGAAGGCCCGCTTGGCGGTGCTGAGCCAGCCGCCGGTGGGGATGTCCGTCGGGTTCTCGGGTTCGTCCATGATGCCGGGGGGCTACCCCGGCCGGCGGACGGCTAACGCCCGGCGACGCGGTCGGCGAGCGCGCCGGCGCGCGACGGCCGGCCGGTCCGCTCCTCGGCGCGGTCGGCGCGCCGGTACAGCGCGTAGACGCCGTGGATCGCGAGCCAGCGCAGCGGCTCCGGCTCCCACGCGCGTGAGCGATGGCCGACCCATGGCAGTCGCGTGAGCTCGGATTCGCGGCCCAGCAGCAGGTCCCGCAGGGTGCGGCCGGCGAGGTTCGTGGTCGAGACGCCGTCGCCGACGTAGCCGCCGGCGTAGGCGATCCCGGTCGCCGGATCGGCCCCGACGGACGGGCACCAGTCGCGCGCCACACCGAGCACGCCGGCCCATGCGTGGTCGATGCGGACGTCCTCCAGGCCGTCGAACAGGTGCCCCAGCCGGGCGCGTAGCTGCTCGACCGTGCGGTCGGCGACCTCGCCCGCGCGGTCGGTGCGCGAGCCGAACCGGTACGGGACGCCGCGACCGCCGATCGCGATCCGGCCGTCCGCCGTGCGCTGCAGATAGCAGTAGGCGTGCGCGGCGTCGAGCATCGTCTCGCAGCCGTCCCACCCGGTCCGGGCCCAGAACGCGTCGCCGAGCGGCTCGGTGGCGACCATCGCCGAGTTGAGCGGGACGAGCCGCCGCCGCTCCCCGGCCAGGCCGGCCGTATAGCCCTCGGTCGCGCGCACGACCCAGCGCGCGCGCACGTCGCCGCGCGCGGTGACCGCGACGTGCGGGCGCAGTTCGGTGACCGGCGTGTCCTCGAAGATCGGGACGCCGGCGGCCTCGACGGCGGCGGCAAGCCCGCGCACGAGCTTGGCCGGATGCACGCGCGCGCAGTGCGGGGAGAACAGCCCACCGCGGGTTCCGCGGACGTGCACGCGCGCCGCCACCTCGTCGCGCGACAGCGCCCGCCAGTCCTCCTCGCCGAAGCCCCAGGCGCGCTCGGCGGCGAGCGTCTTCGCCAGCCGCCGCTGTGCCGGCTCGGAGGTCGCGACGTCGAGCGTGCCGCCCTTGACCAGGTCGCAGTCCACGCTCTGCTCCGCACACCACGCGGCGACCTCGTCGACGGTGGCGAACATCGCCCGCTGCGCAGCGATCACCGCCTCGCGCCCGTGCTCGGCGGCGTAGGCGTCGCGCGAGCCCGCCAGCAGGCCCGACAACCAGCCGCCGTTGCGGCCGGAGGCGCCATGGCCGGCGGCGTCGCGTTCGAGCACGACGACGTCCAGCGATGGGTCGGCCTGCTTGAGGTACCACGCCGTCCACAGGCCGGTGTAGCCGGCGCCGACGATCGCGACGTCGCACTCCCGCGGGCCCGGCAAAGGCGCCCGGCGCGGCGGCGGACCGCCGAGCTGCGACCACCAGAAGGACACGGCGCCGTTGATCACACCGGTACCGGCGTGGCCTCGGCGACTGCGGCGACGACCGGCTCGGGCCGGCTCGCGGCCTGCGCCCGGCGTGTCTGGCGGCGCAGGTTGACGAGCATGAACGCGAGCACGATCACGAGCAGCGCGGTGGCGAGCACGTTGACCTGCGGCGGCACGCCCTGGCGCGCGGCGCCCCAGATGAACAGCGGGAACGTGACCGTCTGGCCGGCGTTGAAGTTGGTGATCACGAAGTCGTCGAACGAGAGCGCGAACGCCAGCAGCCCGGCCGCCCCGATGCCGGGCAGGATCAGCGGGAACGTCACCTTGGTGAACGTCGTCCACTCGTTCGCGCCGAGGTCCATCGCCGCCTCCTCGATGTGGGTGTCCATGCCCTCCAGCCGCGCCTTCACCGTCACGACGACGTAGGAGACGTTGAACATCACGTGCGCGATCACGATCGTCACGAAGCCGGTCGCGAAGCCGAGCGTGAGGAACAGCCCGAGCAGCGCGGCGCCGAGCACGACCTCCGGCGTCGCCAGCGGCAGGAACACGAACAGGTCGACCGCGCCGCGGCCGCGGAAGCCGTGGCGCACCAGCGCCAGCGCCATGAACGTCCCGAGCACGAGCGCGATCACGGTCGAGATGGCGGCGATCGCCAGCGAGTTGACGACCGCGCTCCCGATCCCCTCGACGCCGAACGGGTGCTTCCAGTGCTCGAGCGTGAAGCCCTGCCAGGTGAGGTTGAAGCGGCCCTTGTTGTCGTTGAACGAGAACAGGGCGACGATGAAGATCGGCAGGAACAGGTACAGCAGCGCGAGCGCCGCCCAGGCGCCGAGGATCCGCCCCCGCCAGATGTCCGCGCGGGATCTCATGCCACGGCGTCCTGCAGACCGCGCGAGCCGAGTGCGCGGACGTAGGCGAACACGATCACGAGCAGGACGCCCATCAGCACGAAGGACAGCGCCGCGGCCGCCGGGTAGTCGACGATCACGAGGAACTTCGACTGGATGACGTTGCCGATCATGTACTGGCGGCTCGTCCCCAGCAGCTGGGCGTTGATGAAGTCGCCGACGGCGGGGATGAAGGTCAGCAGCGAGCCGGCGAACACGCCGGGCAGCGCGAGCGGCACCGTCACCTTGCGGAACGCCGTCGCCCGGCTGGCGTAGAGGTCGGTCGCCGCCTCGATGTAGCGCCGGTCGATCTTCTCCAGCGACACGTACAGCGGCAGCGCCATGAACGGCAGGAAGTTGTAGGTGATCCCCGCGATCACGGCCGTGCGCGAGGCCAGCAGCCGCCCGTCCGCGCCGATCAGCCCGAGGTCGCGGAAGCGCTCGGCGACCCAGCCGCTGTCGGAGAACGGACGCCTGCTGGCCTCGCGGACGGCGGTGATCGCGGGCATCACCTACAACTTCCTTCCGTTCATGGTGCTGCCGCTCTACGTGTCGCTGGAGAAGATCGACCGGCGGCTGATCGAGGCGGCGACCGACCTCTACGCGTCGCGGGCCACCGCGTTCAGGAAGGTGACCCTGCCGCTCGCGGTGCCGGGCATCTTCGCCGGCTCGCTCCTGACGTTCATCCCGGCGTGCGGCGACTTCATCAAT
>JAXDHL010000083.1:0-3177 GCA_034664525.1 Solirubrobacteraceae bacterium | reverse complement strand
CGTGGATGTAGATCCAGTTGTCCGGGAACAGGTCCTCGCCGTCGATCACCAGCGCGACGGTCAGGAAGTCGCGGTAGCGCAGCCCGCGCGCGGCTTCGAGCACGGCCTGGCCGGCCGTCGGCTCGGTGATGCCGACGGTCAGGCGCAGCGGCAGCGAGGAGATGACCTCCGAGCACTCGATGCGCTCCCCGCCGGCGACGACGGCGACCACACGGCCGTCGGAGGCCTCGAGCTGGGTGACCGGGGTGTTCATCCGGACCTCGCCGCCCGCGGCGATGATCTCGTCGGCCATCGTCTCCCACATCTGGCCGGGGCCGAAGCGCGGGTAGTGGAACTCGGAGATCAGCGACTTGATCTTGTTCCCGCGGTTGCCGAAGAAGGCGGCCTTGGCGGCGGAGAAGAACGACAGGCCCCTGATCCGCTGGGCCGCCCACTCCGCGCGCAGCTCGGTACAGGGCACGCCCCACACCTTCTCGGTGTAGGACTTGAAGAACAGCTCGTACAGGCGCTTGCCGAAGCGGTTGGAGACCCAGGACTCGAGGTCGTCCTCGTTGCCCTTCGGCTTGACCGCGGCCCACAGGTAGGAGATCAGGGCGCGCGTCAGCTCGATCGGGCCGAGCTTCTTGATCACGTCCATGCCCTCGAGCGGGTACGCGAGGAACTTGCGGTTCCAGTAGATGCGCGACAGCCGCGGGCGCAGTAGAAACTCCTCGCGCATCACCTCGTGCCAGAGGTCATTGACCTCCTTGGACTTGGTGAAGAAGCGGTGGCCGCCGAGGTCGAACCGGTAGCCGTCGCGGACCTCGGTCTTGGCGATGCCGCCGACCTGGTCCTCCGCCTCGAACACGACCACGGGCTGGCCGCGCTTGGCGAGCAGGTAGCCGGCGGTCAGCCCGGCGGGGCCGCCGCCCAGCACGGCGACGGGCCGGCGGTGGGTGACGTGCTCGGCACGGGCGTCGTCTCCCGGATCGCGATCCGAGAGGCGTTCGAACTCTGAGGTGTCGGACTGGAACGTGGTCATGGCTGTAGGCCCGTCGGCGCTCAAAGGAGTGCGCACCGGCGCGGCTGGAACTCCTTACCCTACCGGCTCCCTGACGAGCACCAACGTCCGGACCGGGTTGGGATGCGAGGGAAACGAACTGGTCGGTGCGATGCTGAGTACCCGGAAGCGCCGGTCATTGCGCATCCGCTCCTCCCAAGTGGCGGATCGCTCCCTGACGAGGGCCAGCCAGGGGGCGCGCCAGTTGGGCAGGTTCGAGAAGTCGGGTTGCAGCAGGACGACGCGCTGGCCGGGCCGCGTCGCGTCGAGCAGCGGCACCAGGTCGCGCGACGGGCTCGTCGCCTCGAGGTGCTTCACGCCGTCGCGCCAGTCGGTGACGCCGACGTCCTTCAGCGGCCCCCACAGCGTCGCCCAGCGCAGACCGGTGACGCCCTGCTCCGTGAGGTAGTGGTTGAACACCGGCACCTGCTCGGGCTGCGTCGAGATCACGAGGTCGCCCCGCGCGAGCGAGGGCGCCACGGAGGCCGCCACGTCGCTCACGTTGGACTTCTCGTCGTTGCCGTTGTAGCCGAGCCAGATCAGGGCGGTGAGCGCCAGCACGGCGAGCCCGAGCCGGCCCGCGCGCGAGAGCCCGATCGTCACGCCGAGCAGCAGCGGCGGCACCGCGACGGCGAGGTAGCGCGTGGCCCACGCCGGGCTGACCTGGCTGACGACCCACGGGACGAGGATCGTCAGCAGCGCGACGAGCACGGTCGCGAACGCCGCGCGCGACTCCGGCGGCCACGACCGCGAGCGCTCGCGCAGCAACGGCACGAGCCCGGCGCCCGCGCCGATCAGCAGCAGCCACTGGCCCGAGCCGCCGAGCAGCCGGCTGGGCGCCAGGCCGAGCTGGGCGAGCTTCGGCGCGTTGGCCCACGGCGCCCCGGTGTGCGCCACCTGGAAGAGCACGGTCGGAATCCATGCGGCGTACAGGATGACGATCACCCCGGCGGCCACCAGGCCCTCGCGGACGATCCGGCGCCGCTCGTCGCCCGTCGCCCGCAGCGCGAGCACCGCCCAGCAGACCGCGAGGCTGAAGCCGAGGAAGATCCCCCAGTTGTGCGTCCACAGCAGCGCGGCGTGGGCGACCGCGAAGCCGATCGTCCAGCGGCGCGAGCGCCCGAGCGCGAACGCCCCGACGAAGCAGGCGACCGAGACCAGCCCGAGCAGCACGACCAGCGTGTACATCCGGGTCTCCTGCGCGTAGGCGTTCAGGAACGGGTTGAACGCGAACAGGACGGCGGCGATCCAGCCGGCGCGCTCGCCGAACAACGCGCGAACGAGCGCCCACGCGACCGGGATCGTGAGCGTCGCCAGCAGCAGCGACAGCGCGTGCGTCGCCACCTCGGAGGTCTGTCCCACCAGCCGGATCCACAGGTGCAGCAGCAGGTAGTAGGCCGGCGGTGACCCGTCCAGGCGCATGACGCCGGGGATGTCGGTGATCGGCCGGTCGGCGATCCCGACCGACAGGCCCTCGTCGACCCAGAACCCCGTCCCGAAGTGAACCGTGCGCACGAGCACCGAGCCTGCGGCCAGCAGGCCGAGGCCGAGCGGGGTGACCACGGGCGTGCGGACGAGGGCGCCCGCCCGCGGCCAGTGGATGGGCGCGGCAGTCACCGCCATGCCGGGCCAGCCTAGGGGCGCCCGCATGCCCGACCGGCCACCCAGCGGGCGGTTCCGGCGTAGGTCGGGAAACGGGGGTCGTGGGCCAGGGCCGATCCGCGCATGGCCAGCGCCACGCCCGGGGTGAGCGGGAAGATGTCGACGTCCTCGAGGTGGCGGTGCAGCTGCCACGCGACCGCGGGCACCTCGAAGCGCCCCGAGTAGATCGGCCCGCAGCGATTGATCGCGTCCCGCCCGCCGGCCAGCGCGATCAGGTTCGCGAGCTCGTCGATGCCGTTCGCCTCGCGGACCGTGGCGGCGACGCTGCGGCTCCATTCCGGCTCGGCGGCGCGCGCGGCGTAGCCGGCGCCGGCGAGACCGATCCGGGCCAGCGACACGGCCGCGAGCGGCCCGCCGCGGCGGCGCACGTAGCGCACCGCCTCGACCCAGCCGGCGCCCGCCAGGACGCAGACGAAGGCGACGGGCAGGACGACGTAGCGCAGGTTGCCGCTGAAGCCGCCCTGGGTCATCAGCGC
>JAXDHL010000082.1:0-11206 GCA_034664525.1 Solirubrobacteraceae bacterium | reverse complement strand
TCGTCATCAGGACACCGCCCTGCGCCTTGCCGAACGTGTTCAGGTGCCGCTCGTCGATGCGCAGGCCGAGGATGTGGCCGGACTTGCAGAACGGGCCGACGTGATCGACGAACGCGTTGACGCCGGTGTGCGGCGTGAAGCCGTCGGGCGCCTCACTCATCGCGCACCGAGGCGATGAACTCGTCGAGCGCCAGCGTGCCCTGATCGCCCTCGCCGTGGCGGCGCACCGCGACGGCGCGCCCCTCGGCCTCGCGGTCGCCGACGATCAGCATGTACGGGACCTTCTGCAGCTCGGTGTCGCGGATCTTGCGCCCGATCGACTCCGAGCGGTCGTCGAGCTCGGCCCGCAGCCCGGCGGCCCGCAGCGCGCCGACCACCGCCGCCCCGTAGTCGTTGTGGCGGTCGGCCACCGGCAGCACCTCGACCTGGACCGGCGCCAGCCAGAACGGCAGCTCGCCGGCGGTCTCCTCGATCAGGATCCCGATGAAGCGCTCGAGCGACCCGAGCAGCGCGCGGTGGATCATCACGGGCCGGTGCTCGGCGTTGTCGGCGCCCGTGTAGGTGAGGCCGAAGCGCTCGGGCAGGTTGTAGTCGAGCTGCACCGTGCCGAGCTGCCACTCGCGGCCCAGCGAGTCCGTTGCCGCGAGGTCGATCTTGGGCGCGTAGAAGGCACCGTCACCCTCGTGGATCGCGTACTCGAGGCCGGCCTCCTCCAGCGCGTCGCGCAGGATGCCCTCCGTCTCGTCCCAGAACTCGTCCGTGCCGAGCCGGTTCTCCGGGCGCGTCGACAGCTCGACCTTGATGTCGAAGCCGAACTGGCGGTACCAGTCGAAGCCGAAGTCCAGACACGCCATGACCTCGTCCTTGACCTGGTCGTGGGTGCAGAAGATGTGGGCGTCGTCCTGGACGAAGTGGCGCACCCGCAGCAGGCCGTGAAGCGTGCCGGAGGGCTCGCGGCGGTGCAGCAGGCCGGGCTCGGCGTAGCGGACGGGCAGGTCGCGGTAGGACCAGCGCTGCAGGCTGAACAGGTGCGCGTGGCCCGGGCAGTTCATCGGCTTGAGGCCCATCGTCCGGCCCTCGTACTCGGTCGTGAACATGTGCTCGCGGTACTTGCCCCAGTGGCCGGAGGTCTCCCACAGCCGGGAGTCGTAGAGCAGCGGCGTCTTGACCTCGTCATAGCCGCGCGCGAGCGTCATCTCGCGCGAGCGCTGCAGCAGCGTGTTGAAGACCTGCGTGCCCTTGGGCAGCCAGAACGCGCTGCCCGGGCTGATGTCGGAGAACGTGAACAGCCCGAGCTGCGGGCCGAGGCGACGGTGGTCGCGCGCCCGGGCCTGCTCGAGCGCCTCCAGGTGGGCGTCCAGGTCCTTCTGGGAGTGGAACGCCGTCCCGTAGATCCGCGTCAGCATCGTGCGGTCGGAGTCCCCGCGCCAGTACGCGCCGGCCGTCGAGAGCAGCTTGTAGGCCTTGATGCGCTTGGTCGTCGGCGCGTGCGGGCCGCGGCAGAGGTCGGTGAACGGGCCGTTGGTGTAGAGCGAGACGGTGCCGACGCCCGTGTCGGCGATCAGGTCCTCGATCAGCTCGACCTTGTAGTCCTGGCCCTCGCCCCGGAAGCGCTCCAGCGCCGCGTCGGTGCTGACGTCCTCGCGCGTGAAGGCCTCGTCGGCGGCGATGTGCTCGGCCATCCTGGCCTCGATCGCCGGGAAGTCCGCGTCGGAGATCGCGACCCCGTCGGGGAACTCGAAGTCGTAGTAGAAGCCGTTCTCGATCGGCGGCCCGATCGAGATCTTCACGCCCGGATAGAGGTCCATCACCGCGGCGGCCAGCACGTGCGCCGTGTCGTGGCGGATCAGGTCCAGCGAGTCCGGCGAGCGATCGGTGACGATCTCGACCGTCGCGCCGTCGGGCAGCGGGCGCGCCAGGTCGCGCACCTCGCCGTCGACCTTGACCGCCAGCGCGGCGCGGGCGAGGCCGGCGCCGATCGACGCCGCGAGGTCGGCGCCGGTGGCGCCGTCGGGGAGCTCCTTGCGGGAGCCGTCGGGCAGAACGGCGTGCATCGGCGCCGGATCGTAGCCTTCTGCCGATGGATCCCGCCGCCTTCCGCTCCCGCTTCCCGGTGCTGGAGCGCGTCGCCTACCTCAACGCGGGCTCGGACGGTCCGCTGCCCAGGACGGCCGTCGACGCGGCGCGGTCGGCGCTCGACGACCAGGAGCAGTTCGGCCGCGTCAGGGCGCACTTCGAAGCCCGGCAGGCGGCCAACGCGGCACTGCGCGAGGTCTACGCCGCCCGCCTCGGCTGCCCGACCGCCGACGTCGCGCTGACCACCTCGACCTCCGAGGGCGTGGGCAAGGTGCTCGTCGGCCTCGGGCTCGGACCGGGCGACGAGGTGCTGACCTCCGACGCCGAGCATCCCGGGCTGATCGGCCCGCTGCTGGCGGCCAAGGCGGCCGGGGTGACGGTCCGCAGCGGCCCGCTCGAGTCGCTGGCCGACCACGTCACGGACGCCACCACCGCCGTCTGCTGCTCGCACGTCGGCTGGGTCTCGGGCCTGGTGGCCGACCCGCGGCTGGGCGAGCTCGAGATCCCGGTCGTCTACGACGGCGCGCAGGGGATCGGGGCGATCCCGACCGACGTCGGCGCGCTCGGGTGCACCGCCTACGCCGGCGCCGGGCAGAAGTGGCTGTGCGGCGCCGACGGCACCGGGATGCTCTACATCGCGCCGGCCTGGCGCGAGCGCATCCGCGCGCTCGCGCCGGCGTACCTGGCGTTCGTGGACACCACCCAGGGGCTCGACGCGAGCTTCCACGACGACGCCCGCGTGCACGACACGCCGACGCTCGCCCGCGAGCTGGCGGCGGCCAGCATCGGCGCCGCCGTCGAACTGGAGGCGTTCGGCTGGGACGCGCTGTTCGAGCGCGCCGCCGCGCTGGCGGAGACGCTGGCCAGCGAGCTCGCCGAGGCCGGCCGGACGGTCGCGCCGCGCGGGCGCACGACGCTCGTCGCGTGGGAGGATCCCGACCCGCAGGCGACGGCCGCCCGCGTCGCCGAGCGCGGCGTGGCGATCCGCTTCCTGCCCGGCACCCCGTACCTGCGCGCATCGGTCGGCGCGTGGAACGACGAATCCGACCTCGACCGGCTGCTGGAGGCCCTGTCGTGACCGAGCAATTCGCCCAGATCAGGCCCGACGTCGAGCTCTGCTACGAGACGTTCGGAGACCCTGCCGACCCGACGGTCCTGCTCGTCATGGGCCTGGCGACGCAGATGATCGCCTGGGACGCGGACTTCTGCGAGATGCTCGTCGAGCGCGGCTTCCACGTCGTGCGCTTCGACAACCGCGACGTCGGGCGCTCCACGCGCGTGAACGGCGCCCCGCCGAGCCTCGTGCAGATCGCACTGCGCTCCAGGGACGGCGCGAGCTACTCGCTGTCGGACCTCGCCGGCGACGCGACGCGGCTGCTCGACCACCTCGGCGTCGAGCGCGCGCACGTGGTCGGCGCCTCGATGGGCGGGATGATCGCCCAGACGATCGCAATCGAGCACCCGGAGCGCCTGCTCTCGCTGTGCTCGATCATGTCCAACGTCGGCGCGCGCCTGTCCGGCCAGCCGGCGCTGGCGATCTACCCGCTGATGCTGCGCCGGGCGCCGAAGGACCGCGACGGCTACGTCGAGCACGTCGTCCGGCTCTACGGGGAGATCGGCTCCAAGGGCTTCGCGGTCGACGAGGAGCGGCTGCGCCGCCAGGGCGCGCTCGCCCACGAGCGCGGGGTCAGCGCCGCCGGCAACGCCCGCCAGATGGCCGCGATCCTGACCGCGAGCGACCGCACGAAGGCCCTGGCGGGCGTGCGCGTGCCGACGCTCGTCATCCACGGGACCGCCGACCGCCTCGTGCGCCCGAGCGGCGGCAAGGCGACCGCCAAGGCGATCCCGGGCGCCCAACTGCTGCTGATCGACGGCATGGGCCACGACCTGCCGCGCGATGCGTGGGTGCAGATCGTGGACGCGATCGCCGCCAACGCGCAGCGCGCGGGCGAGCCGCTGGCGACGGCGTAGGCCGGGGGTCTCAGCCGAGCAGGATCACCAGCACCAGGACGACGACCAGCACGAACAGGATGGCGCCGCCGACCGCGGCCGCGGGCTGGTTGCGCCAGAAGCCGGGATCGGCCTGGCTGCGGGAATGGCGCCCTTCGGGCGGGGTGCCGACCCAGTCGTCGTCGTCGTAGGGCATGCCGGAGTTCTACCCGCTTGACCGCCGCCGCAGATTGTTCAACAATGCGCCAATCGTGACCGGCGCGCGCGTCCTCGTCCTCCTCTCCGCCCTCTGCTTCGGCACGACCGGGACCGCCCAGGCGCTCGGGCCCACCGCGTCGCCGCCCGCGGTCGGCGCCGCCCGCGTGCTGGTGGGCGGCCTGCTGCTGGTCGTCGTCGCCGCGCGGTTCGCGCCCCGCAGCCACGCGCCGTGGTCGGCGCAGTCGGTCCTGGCGGGCGCGGCCGGCGTCGCCGGCTACCAGCTCACGTTCTTCGCCGCCGTGCACGACACCGGCGTCGCGGTCGGGACCGTCGTCGCGCTCGGCTCCGGGCCCGTCTTCGCGGGCCTGCTCGGCCGCGCGGTCCACGGCGAGCCGCTGACCCGCCGCTGGGCGCTCGCGACCGGGCTCGCGGTCGCCGGGGTCGCGGTGCTCGTGGCCACGGGCGGCAGTGCGCAGGTGCGCCCGGGCGGGATCGCGCTCGCGCTCGGGGCCGGGCTGTCCTACGCGGTCTACACCGTCGCGGCGAAGGGGCTGCTCGGCGCCGGCCACGCCCCCGAGGCGGTGATGGCGCGGCTGTTCGGCCTCGGCGCGCTTGCGCTCCTCCCCGTCCTGGCCCTCGACCACCCTGGCGAGCTCGCCGGCCCGGGCGGGATCGCGCTCGTGCTCTACCTGGGCACCGTCCCGACCGCGGTCGCCTACGTCCTGTTCGCGCGCGGCCTGCGCCATCTGCCCGCCGGTGAGGTGGCGACGCTGACGCTCGCGGAGCCGCTCACCGCGACCGCGCTGGGCGCGATCGTGCTCGGGGAACGGCCCGGCGCGGTCGCGCTGGCAGGCGTCGCGCTCGTGCTCGCCGGCCTGGCCGTGCTCGCGGCGCCGCGCCGGCGCCGCGACCCTCTGGAGGTTCTCCCGGCATGACGCTCCTGCGGACCACGACGGTCGACGCGCTGGCGGCGGAGCTGCGCACGAGGATCCTCGACGGCGAGCTCGAGCCGGGAACGCCGCTACGCGAGCAGCGCCTGTCGGTCGACTACGGCGTCGCGCGCCACACGGTCCGGGCCGCCTTGCGGGCGCTGGCCGCCGAGGGCCTGGCGCGCATCGAGACCCACCGCGGTGCGCGGGTGACGGCGCTGGACGCCGGCGATCTGGAGGCGCTCGGGGACCTGCGGATCGCGCTCGAGACCGAGGCCGCCCGGCTCGCCCTCGCCCGCCACGGCGGTCGCCTGCCGCCGCTGGTCCACGACGCGCAGGCCCGGCTGGCCGCCGCCGCCGCCGGCGCTGCATTCGCGCCGATCACCGAGGCCCACGAGGCGCTGCACCACGCGATCGTCGCCGCGGCCGGAAGCCCGCGGATCGAGGCCGCCCACCGCGCGCTCGGCGGCGAGCTGCGACTGTTCGTCACCCAGCTGCGGCCGGTCTACGACGGCCCGCGCCTGGCGGCCGAGCACGCCGATCTGCTGCAGGACCTGGAGGCCGGCGCCGGCCCGGAGGCGCTGCGCCCGCACATCGCGGCGTCGACGGCGGCGCTGCTCGCGCGCCTCGCGGGACTGAGCAGGCATTGAGGCGCGTCGCGTAGAACTTCGCCGCGATGACCGACGCGATCGCCACCGGTCTCGCCGCCCTGGCGATCCTGTTGCAGATCCTGCTCGCCGGGCTGCTCGTGCTGGCGCTGGCCGCGACCGTCTCCGCGCCCGCCCGCCGCGGCCTGCGCGAGGTCCGGGAGACGCTGCTCGGCGGGGAGCTCTGGATCGCGTGGGCGATCGCGCTCACCGCCACGCTCGGCTCGCTGTACTTCTCGGAGATCGCGCACTTCGAGCCCTGCCGTCTGTGCTGGTTCCAGCGCATCTGCATGTACCCGCTGGCGATCGTGCTGTTCGGGATGGCGCTGCGCCGGGACGCCCGCAACGCGCTGCTCTACGCGCTCCCGCTGCCGATCCTGGGCGCGGCCGTCTCGCTCTACCACGAGTACATCGTCTACAACCCACAGGCCGAGACGGCGGCCTGCAAGCAGGGCGTCTCCTGCACCGTGCGCTGGATCGAGAAGTTCGGCTACGTGCAGATCCCGACGCTCGCGCTGACCGCGTTCCTGGCCATCGGGGCGCTGCTGGCGTTCGCGGGCTGGCGGGCGCGCGAGGCGGCGGCCGCGACTTAGCCTTGGATCCAGGCTTAGCGCGGGTACATGCCGCCGTCGATGCCCACGACCTGATTGGTCAGGTAGGCGTTCGAGAGGACGGCGAGGGCGAGGTCGGCGACCTCCTCGGGTCGCCCGAGGCGGCCGACCGGGATCCGGGCCGCGAGATCGCCCGGGTCCCCGGGCAGCATCTGGGTGTCCTCGATCAGCGCCGGCGCGAGCGCGTTGACCGTGATCCCGTTCCCGGCCTCGCGGGAGGCGAGATAGTGCGTGAGCCCGTGCAGTCCGGCCTTCGACGCCGCGTAGTGCGGCCCGACGATCCCGCCGGTGAACGCCGCGACCGAGCTGGTGAGCAGGATCCGGCCGTACCCGCGCTCGCGCATCCCCGAGATCACGCGCTGGGCGAGCAGGAACGGCGCGCGCAGGTTGACCGCGTAGGCCGCGTCGAACTCCTCGAGCGTGACCTCGTCGAGCGTGCGCCGCTGGCCGGCGCCGGCGTTGGCGACCAGGACGTCGACCGGCCCGACGCCGCGCTCGACCTCCTCGACCAGGCGGGCGCACGCATCCGCGTGGGCCAGGTCCGCCTGGACCGTGAGCGCCGCGCCGGTCGCCGCGGCCCGGTCGGCGCCCGAGCGGTAGCTCCCGGCGACCCGCACGCCCAGCCCGGTCAGGCGGGCGGCGATCGCGGCCCCGATGCCGCCGGACGCGCCGGTGACGAGCGCGATACGACCTTCGTCCATCGACCCAGCGTACGGATCGTCCGGGCGATGTTCGGCCCGCTGGACGTTCTCGGCCCGGGCGCCGGTGAGGAGACTGCTGGCACCCCGATTGAGGAGGTCTCCCCAGACGCCACGAAGGCAGCTTCGCTGCGTATTCCTCTCTTCATCGCGGCCCCGCCAGGACCCGGGCGGGGCCGCGTCCTCCTTTACTCTGCGCGAATGCCGCGCGCCGCCGTCGACCGTGCCCGCCTGGAGCGCATCACCAGCCACTTCGCGCGCTACGTCGACGACGGCCGCCTGCCCGGCTGGCACATCGTCGTCACCCGCGACGGCGAGACGGTCTACGACCAGGTCTACGGGCAGCGCGACCTCGAGGCGGCGGCGCCGGTCGAGCCTGACACGCTGTGGCGCATCTACTCGATGACCAAGCCGGTCACCTCGGTGGCGGCGATGAGCCTGTTCGAAGAGGGCGCGTTCGAGCTCAAGGACCCGATCAGCCGCTGGCTGCCCGCGTTCGCCGACACCCGCGTCTTCACCGGCGGCAGCGACCTCAAGCCGGTCACGGAGCCGCAGACCGAGCCGATCCGCGTCTGGCACCTGCTTACCCATACCGCCGGGCTCACGTACGGCTTCCACCACGCCCACCCGGTCGACGCCATCTACCGCGCCCGCGGCTACGAGTGGTCCACCCCGCCCGGCAAGGACCTCGCCGCCTGCTGCGACGACTGGGCCGGCATGCCACTGCTCTTCCAGCCCGGCGACGAGTGGAACTACTCCGTGGCGACCGACGTGCTCGGCCGCGTGCTCGAGGTGATCGCCGGCAAGCCGCTCGACGCCGTCCTGCGCGAGCGCGTCCTGGACCCGCTCGGGATGACCGAGACCGGCTTCTCCGCGCCCGCGGCCGACCACGACCGGCTCGCCGCGCTCTACATCCCCGATCCGGCGACGGGCAAGGCCGTCCGCCACGATGCGCTCGGCACCGCCGCGCTGTCGCCACCCGATGCGCTGTCCGGCGGCGGCGGGCTGGTCTCGACCGCCGCCGACTTCGGCCGCTTCGCGACGATGCTGCTCGCCGGCGGCGAGCTCGACGGCACCCGCATCCTGGGACCGCGCACGGTCGAGTTCATGACCGAGAACCACCTGCCGGGCGGGGCCGACCTGCAGACCTTCGGCCGGCCGCTGTTCGCCGAGGTCCCGTTCGACGGCGTCGGGTTCGGGCTCGGATTCGGCGTCGTGCTGGACCCGGTGCTCACGCGCTCGCCGTCGTCGCCCGGCGACTACTCGTGGGGCGGCGCGGCCAGCACGGTGTTCTTCGTCGACCCGCTCGAGCGGCTGACCGCGATGCTCTTCACGCAGCTGCTGCCGTCGTCGACGCACCCGCTGCGCAGCCAGCTGCGCCAGCTGATCCACCAGGCGCTGCTGGACTGAGGCGCCGGCTCACGCCTTGGCGGGCACGGGCTGCGGCTGTGGGCGCCGCAGCGGCAGCCCGGCCAACGCGGCCAGCGAGCCGGCGGCCGCGAACCCCGCACCGACCAGGAACGCCACGTGGAAGCCGCCGGTCAACGCGGCCGCCGGGGCACTGCCGTGCGCGGCCAGCGTCGCCGTGTGCCCTGAGGCGACCGTGGCCAGCACGGCCAGCCCGAGCGCCCCGCCGAACTGGCGCGACGTGTTGACGAGCCCGGAGGCAAGGCCGGCACGGGCGCGCTCGACGCCCGTCACCGCAGCGATCGTCACCGGCACGAACGAGAACCCCAGCCCGATCGCGGTCACCACGCCCGGCCACAGCACGTCGGCTGTGAAGGACCCGTGCGGGGACACGAACGAGAACCCGGCCATCCCGATCGCGACCAGCGCCATGCCGAAGCTCAGCACCCGGCCCGGGCCGAGGCGACCGACGAGCCGCCCGGCGTACGTCGACGCCACCGCGATCGCGAAGGTCATCGGCAGGAACGCCAGCCCGGTGCCGATCGGCGAGAAGCCCAGCACCTGCTGCATGTACAGCGAGGCGAAGTACCACATGGCGAACACGCTCGACCCGAGGAAGAACACGACCACGTTGGCTGCCGTCAGCGAGCGCGACTTGAACGTGTCCAGCGGGACGAGCGGCCGCCGCGACCAGCGCCCCTCGATCGCGACGAACAGCGCCAGCAGCACGAGCCCGGCCGCCATCGGCACGAGCGTCGCCGGCGAGCCCCAGCCCTCGACGTCCGTGCGCACGATCCCGAAGGTCAGAGAGACGAGCCCGGCGGTGACGGTCAGCGCGCCGGCGATGTCGTAGTGGCGCGCGCCGACCTGCGCGGACTCCTGGTCGCGCACGAAGCGCCGCGCGGCGGCGATCGCGAACAGGCCGATCGGGATGTTGATGAAGAGGATCCACTGCCAGCCGAGCACGTCGGTGAGGATGCCGCCGATCAGCGCCCCGGCGGCGCCGCCGGCCGCGCCCATCGCGCCCCAGGCACTGAGCGCCCGGTTGCGCTCGGCGCCCTCGGAGAACGTCGTCGTGAGGATCGACAGCGTGACCGGCGCGACGACCGCGCCGCCGAGGCCCTGGACGGCCCGGGCGATCACGAGCTCGACCTGCCCCTGCGAAAGCCCGCCGGCCAGCGAGGCGGCGGAGAACAGCGCCAGCCCGAACACGAACACCCGCCGCTGGCCGAGCAGGTCGGCGGCCCGGCCGCCGAGCAGCAGGAAGCCCGCGAACGTCAGCGCGTAGGCGTTGACGACCCACTGCAGGTCGACCGCCGAGAAGCCGAGATCGGCACGGATCGACGGCAGAGCGACGTTCACCACCGAGACGTCCAGGATCACCATGAACTGGGCGAGGCAGCACAAGATCAGGATCCAGCGCTTGTCACGGTCGCGGACGGGTGATTGCACGAACAACGACGCTAGTGCGTCGCGGAGGCGGCCAGTCGGGTTACGGTTCGCGGCCATGGGTCGATGGGTGAGGGTCGCGGCGACCGCCGCGCTGCTGGCGGGGATCGCGGCGCCGAGCGCGCACGCGTTCGATCCCGCCGTCGAGGCGAAGAACTTCTCGAAGACGACGGAGCGCCAGGCGACGTACATGACGCCGGCCGGCCAGCTGCTGCTGCGCCAGGTCGGCCAGGCCAACCAGCAGGCCGCGCTGCAGGCGCAACTCGACGATCCCGAGCGCGCGTTCGTCAGCGACCTGTGCTGGAACGGCTACGACGGCTGTGCGGGCGAGTTCCGGCTCTACGACTGGGCCGCGAAGGGCTACGGGATCGTGGAGCCGGTGCTCTTCACCGCCCGCAACGGCGCGACCCTGTCCGGCCACGTGTGGGCGACGAAGGCCGGCCCGGCCAAGCGCCCGGGCGTCGTGATCACCAACGGCTCGGTGCAGGCGGACGAGGCGATGTACTGGTGGGCGGCGCAGACGCTGGCCAAGGCGGGCTATGTGGTGCTGACGTTCGACCCCCAGGGCCAGGGCCAGTCCGACACGCCGGGCGAGGGCGCCGACCGCAACGAGGGCGTGCCCGCGCAGTCCGACGGGCGGCCGTTCTTCGACGGATCGGTGGATGCGCTGAACTTCTTCCTCTCGACGGCGGACAAGCCCTACGAGCCGCAGAAGTCGTGCACGACCGGGACCTCGCACGCGGCCAAGCAGGACCGGCGCGTCAAGGCCGGGCTCAACGCCGCCTTCAACCCGTTCTGGCAGCTGCTCGACCCGTCGCGGATCGGGATCGCCGGCCACTCCTACGGCGCTGCCGGCGTCTCCTACGTCGGCCAGAGCGACCCGCGTGTGAAGGCGATCGTCGCCTGGGACAACCTCGGCGGGACCGATCCGTCCGGCCGCGAGCAGCCGTGCCCGGCCGACCCCGCCCAGCGCGCGGTGGCCCCGATCACCAAGCCCGCGCTGGGCATCGCGGCCGACTACTTCCTGCCGCCGACGCCGAACACCGGCGACCCCGACCCGGCGGCCAAGTCCGTGTGGTCGCACACGTACTCCGCGGCCGGCGTCGACACGGGCGAGCTGATCATCCGCGGCGGCTCGCACCTGGACTTCTCCTACATCCCCAACAACGCGTTCGGCGCGTCGCTGCGCGGCACCGACCTCGCCGCCTGGTACACGACCGCCTGGTTCGACAAGTACGTCA